>CAYYEC010000054.1:0-4554 GCA_964470745.1 uncultured Eubacteriales bacterium
GCTTTACCTGATAGGAACATATTATTTCCGGTTAGGTAATCAATGGAGACTGCACCTTGTCCAAAATATCCTGATTTAGCCATTTCCTGTACTGTTTTAGCAGCATCGATGTATTTAGGATCAGTATAAGAAAGTTCACCATTTGCGGCTTTTGCGTTATTATCAACACCAAGGGTCCTCATGGAAATCATGTTTATAAATCTAGTTATAGGCCATTTCTCTTTTCCAGCCAGAGCAAACGGTTGAATATTCTTTTCTTTTAATGTTTTACAAACATCAAGAAGTTCTGTCATTGTTTTTGGTACTTCAATACCATTATCTGCAAATATCTTTTTGTTGTACCAAATACCTTCAACATTTAACTGAATTGGTATTCCATAAAGCTCTCCATTTCCTATTGACTTCATAGTAGATACTGCTGTCGGGAGCATTTGATCATAAATACCGATTTCTTTAAATGTATCTTCAACATTTGCCACTAAGCCATTATCGATAAAAGGCTGTGCTTCTGCACCTGACTCATAAGTGAACATTTCAGGCAAATCATTACTGGAAGCTAGTACTTTAGCTTTTTGCTTTAAGTTGTCCTGAGTAAGAACTTCAAATTCAAGATTGAATTTAGGGTTATCTTTTTTAAACTCATTTGAAAGATCAACTATAGATTTACCTATACCAGGACGATCTTCTTTAAAGTCTGTAATTGTCATAACTTGTACAGTTTTTTCAACTGAGTCTGCCTTTGTTTCCTTAGGACTATCCTGTGCAGTTTCTTTGATTTCTGTCTGTGAAGGTTGTTCAGTTTTTGGTCCACAGGCAAACAATACCATAGACATGATCGCGAATACCATTACCAAAGCCAGCTTACGTATTCTCTTAATTTTCATGATTTTTCCCTCCTGATTATATTGATTTGTGTTCTTCCCGGGAACTATCTTAATTTTAACATATTGTTTTACAGATATATAGTGTGGTTTTTTTCAAAAAAGTAAGGTTTTTTATACTTATTTGTAAGTTTTTAAATTTAGTCATATTATAAAATTTACAACTGCCAGTAATAAAAACAAAATTGCTATGGCGGCTTTCGTAAAACCCATCGTAGAGGCAAAAAAATCTTTGATCTTTTGAGAATTTAATCCAAAATAAACTGCCAGAAATAGTAACAGCAAAGGTAAAATAAAAAATATATTATATATAACCAGTTTAGAAAGTGAAGAAACTATTCCCGTACCACTCTTTAGCATATAAACCAATACAGGTAAATAAATCTGACCTGTACAGGCAAGTTCCAAAAATGACACTGTAAATCCCAGTATAAGGGGAGTAATTATTAATGTTCCTCGTCCCATCTTTTTATCAAACTCTCTGCGAATTTTTCGTTTAATAAATAAGGGTAGTTGTAAAAGCATTTCGTTTGGTTCCCCCCTACGGACCAGGTAATAATCATAAAGGCTTAATCCTGCAAGTATAATCAATACTGCACTTAAACCCCACTTAAAGATATAATGGAATATCTGGAATACTGCCAAAGACTTAATGATACTAAATAGCCCTAATCCAGTAAGAAAATATGTTATAAATACCGAAATTATGTAGCTAAATCCGGCAATAAGTAATTCTTTGCGCTTTTTAACACGAACAATCAGAAAAGTAAGAAAAACAATAATAACCATAAAAGCACATGGATTAATACCATCAATCAATCCTGCTAAAAGTATAATAATTAATGCCGGAGCATAAGTGAAACCAGATTTTATAGATTCCTTTTGCTTCTCTATAGTAAATTGTTCATCCTCAATAAAAACTTTTTGTAGTGTACTACTTAACTTCTCTTTAATCTCAGCTTTACCGGAAAGGATTTCTTCTCCGACAATCAGCACAGGAAGCTCTGTAAATTGAGGATATAGCTTTCTAATTTCTGAAAACTCCTCATAAACTTTCGAATCTAATAAATCTTTTATTTCAACATCTATTTGAATACCTGATTTTTCTATAGTTGGTAAGATAATGGTTTTTTTTAGTTCAAGGCAAGACTCACAGTTGCCAAACGTATACAAGTCTATTTTACCGGTACTCTCATTAAGTAACTGTTTGGGTTTAGAATCAGTTTTACTTACAGAACCTCCTCTTTTCTTTACTTGAGCATTAATGGTATAGTAACTGATGGGATTTTCAGGAGCAGTACTTTCTATTACAATACTTCTTTCTATATCTCCGGAAAGATCCTTTGTATCCAGTGTGTAATTAACGTACTCTCTCGTATTTGGCATAACCGTTTTCTTTTCCCAATCCAAACTTAAACAATCACAGCCAGAAGTCAATTTCACATCCAGTGGTAATGTCCCTTTATTACTAATATAAAAATCTCCTAAAATTATGTTTTCAGACTCAATTTCACCTAAATCCTTTCTAAATTCAGAAGGAACTATATCTGAACTGCTTTCACATTCCTTTTCATATTCTTTTATCCAATTACGTATTTGTGGATCATCTTCCCACTTTGAATATGGAACTGGAATCAGTTCATTTTGAATATCTCTTAATTTGCCATTAGAAACAGTTGCAGTAAGTTTTCCAACATTGAATCCTTCAGAACCAGCAGAAAGAAAATAACTTCCTGCATATTGGTTTGGTTTATCCTTGTTGAATAAAACACCGTCATGGCTGCTTAAAATAAAATCAATGCCTGATACCTTCTCAATCAGTGCCTTTTCATTTTCATATCCCATATGTGATATGAGAAGAATAACTGTCGCACCCTCATTTTTTAAATCACTAATACAGGTATTGGCTGTTGTTACCGGATCCAGAATCTTAATCCGGCTTTTAACATCTTCCGGATAATCTTTAAAAACATCAGTATGCAATAATGAGAAAATACCAACTTTAGTATTTCCAATCCTTTTGATTATTTCTTGCTTAATTGGTTTTCCATCTATCTCAAGATTAGAACTAATAAAATTGTCTTGATTAGATATGTATGAATATACAGCATCTATACCATTAGTAAATTCCTGATCACCAATCCCAATTGCATCATACTTGAGATAATTCATTGCTTTTATTAGATATTTCGATTTCAAAGGGTCGACTGTTTTGGGGAAAAAATCACCTCCATCAACAAACAAAAAATCATCGGAGTTCCTTTTCCTATAGTCCTCTAGAAAAGCTCCCCTTTTTACCAATCCCCCCTTTGGTAGTCTCACACAGTTACAACCATCAATGTTCCCATCTAGGGAATTTGTATATAATATTGTCAGTTTTTCAGAGTTTTCAGCGTTTATCAGATATGGAGTAAAAAATTGCATCAATATAGTAAGAATAATAACAGGTAAAACATTTTTAACTTTACACATAATATCACCATCTATTTACAATATTAATCGAGGCATAAAGAACCATTTATTGTAAACTGTCCTCTATGCCTCAACATATTTCTTTATTCATTAATAGATATAAAACATAGTTCAAAAGTAATACTTGAATCCGAACTTAATTTTAATTACAAAAGTGTTTCATCATCTTTATTGTCCGGTATAAGTCCACTGTTGATTGTAGCTTGAATTACTGTACCACTGCTGCAAAGGATTTCCGTTTCCTGTTTGTCCGCCGGTATCAAGACACTTACCTGTTGCACGATTGACAACTTTCCAGTAACCTCCGCCTAACCATTGCAGAGACCACTGTTGGTTATAGCTGGAACTGTCTGTATATTGACTCGCTATACTGCCGTCAGTTGTTCTCCCCATGCCATCCAGGCGTAAACCTGTAGCTTTATTGACTATCTTATAGTAACCATTGCCCAGATTGTAATTGTACCATAATTGGTTGTCAGAACTATTTACATCATACTGGCATACATCAGAACCGGCAGTCGTATATCCCATGCCGTCCATAGCGTTTCCTGAATTACGGTTTACGATTTTGTATGCTTTTCTGATGTAACCGAATTTCGGCTGACCTGGAAATGGATCGCTACCAAAAGTTGATGAATTGAAGGTTATAGTGCCTGTTTTTCCTGAAAGATAAACGTAGCTTCCTTGGGTACCGAAGGCAACTTCACACTTACCATCCAACGTAACTGTTTGACCTTCATAAGCAACCCATTTGAATTCATCAGGTGTATTAGGTGTGACTGCGCCTCCCGAACCAATACCTTTACTTACTGTAAGCCAACCATTTTCAAATAGGATCTTACGGATATTGAAAGTTTCATACCCATTATTGGCTCCATCATAGAAATGATGAACCATGTAATAGTCCGAACCTACCTGGAACCAATCTGCACCACCAGGTCCGATTTCATCGGTATATGCCTTTACGCCGTATGTTATCATTGTGCCACCTGAGCTGGTCATAGCTGTACCGTTTGCATCATAATAAGGTCCTGTAATACTGTCGGCACGTGCTACGATGGTATAATAGGTACTATTGACACCGCTGCAGCAAAGCCCCTTGGATCCGAACATATAATAATATCCGTTATAAGGTAATATTGCTGCATTCTCAATACCGGTTGCTATTTTCCACAAGTTGTTGTCCGATGTGGAAAGCTTT
>CAYYEC010000054.1:4564-12662 GCA_964470745.1 uncultured Eubacteriales bacterium
AAGCTTTCCGGTATTCGAATCAAGTACATGCATGTATATGCCCCCTCCGGTAAAGGAACCCCACATAATATACGGTGTCGAGCCGTCCCATACAACATTCGGGTCAATAGGATAGTGTACATTGGTAACCATGCCTTGGTCGGTCCATGGTCCCTCTATATTGGTCGCTGTACACAGGCCCATTACAGCATCAGCAGTACCCCACAATGATGCACCATAATACAGATAATATGTTCCATTCCAGTAATTGATATCAGGTGCCCAGATATTTGGAGGTGTACTGCCGAGCTCGGTTGTTATCCATGAAGGAACAGAATCCCATATAGTACCAACATAAGTCCAACCACTATACATAGATGAATCTGTTGTTTTATGGATGGTAATCGACCCATTGCCCGGACCACCTTCAAATCCGGTAGAAAATACGTATGTTGAAGAACCCACACGAATTGCAGAAGTATCATGACCATGTGTGCCATCACCAGTACCAGTAAGTGCAAGAGCACTACCACTAAAAGCCATCACAAATACAACCATGAAAGTCAGCATAATTGAAAAATACCTAAATACTTTACTACTAAACATTCAAAAACCTCCTTAGACGTATGATTTATTAAATAAATTATACTATAATTATATACATAATTATAGTTACTACTTTTTATAAAATGTACATTATTTTAAGATTCATTGATATTTACATACATTATCTCATGTCCCGTCACATAATTAATTAGACGAGAAACGCCATTGCTGGTTATAACTAGGATTGTTGTACCATTGCTGCATTGCAGTGGCATCTCCTGTTTGTCCGCCAGTATCAAGGCATTTACCGCTAGCACGGTTTATTATTTTCCAATAATCCCCGGATAAAGGTACAATTGACCATTGTTGATTATAGCTTCCACTATCAGAATACTGACCTACAATAGCTCCATCCGTTGTACGTCCCATGTTATCTAATCGCAATCCGGTTGCCTTATTAACAATTTTGAAATAACCGTTACCCAAAGGCATATTATACCACAATTGATTATCGTGTGGATTCACATGATACTGGCATACATCCGAACCAGATGTTGTACGACCCATGCCATCAAGAGCCTTTCCTGTAGCACGGCTTGTGATTTTAAAATAGATTGGCTGTCCACTTACGCCATTTACAGGCATATCAGCATATGTAACTGAATTTAGTGCCGGTTCTATCAATGGTCCGCCATTCATTACAAACAATCTGCCATTTGAAAGTGGTAATAAGCAACGTCTGTAACCGTTTCCTACGGGAGTATCCTGTACAATCCAATTCCCGGAACCATTATTTGTGTTTACAAATATTCCTGTATTATTATAACCGCCTGCAACTACCTTACCATCATTCATAACTGCTACGTATGGATCTCCGCCATATCCATACACAGTACCCGGATTTGTTGGGTTCCAATTTTCAGGGTTTGAGGTTATTTTATAATAATTCGGAGCACCTGACAAACCTATATACTCATATACCATAATATACTGACCATTTGCCATTTTTGCAACTACCGGCATACCAGGACGATGGCGGGGATTTATTGAGGTAAAATTACAAACATCAAAGGGAGCACTCCAGTTAACGCCATCAGTTGTAGACTGTGCCACTATCTTTTGTCCTCCGGATGTCATGCCGCGTTCATCCGAATAAAAGCAAATGAGTTTATTGTTTGCAACGATAAGGTATGGCTCCCAAATAGCAGTAGCTGTTCCCATTACTGCCTGTCCCCCTGAAGCAACTGAGCTGACAAAAGCCCATGTCCTACAAAGGTCGGTACTTTTGTACATATCGATCTTTGTCTGTGAATCATCTGCCGGTTCGGAATTACCTATCATTAATATAGTACCTTTAGGCATATTGCCTATGGCTTGCGGAAGTTCAAACAAGTGCGGCTCCTGTTTTAATCCCCATCCGTTAACTTGATCAGTAACATCGGGAAGCCTGGCCCATGATGCCCCAATATCCACACTTTCAAACACCGGGAAAGTAAAAGGCGCTACTGTGTATTTTTCAAACGTTGCATACATCTTATCGTTATTTGCCGGATTACTTTGGTATTTAAGCTGAATTGCGTGTGGATACAATGTTCCATAACGCACTGATGTTGCTGGATCTGCTGTATACATAGTCAGCGGACCATAAGCACTCACAGTTGCCGGAATAACGAAAGCTGCAAGAAGCATTAATAGGCAAAACATTTTTAAAATTTTCCCAAGGGTTTTTTTATATCTTTTTATCATACATTTACTCCTTTCTTTGTCAAACCACATTTTTTAACTTAACATAGCAACTTAAATTAACGCTTTAATGAATTACTGATAAAATTAAATTCAAGTGTTAATTTATAAAGGTATGTTGAATTTAGTATTTAATCATGAAGCTAATATTTCTGTATTTTGTTCATTTTTATCGACTTTTTTCCCGGGATATTATTATTTTATCAAAATTATTTATAAATCATAGTGCTAATTTTTTATGATTTATAGAGTTTTTTTATGATTTATATCTCTTTAATATATAAATTTTTGTGAATTTAGTGCTTTTTTATTTATAATTTGATGTTTTTTATATATAGATTAAACAGAAAATAAATTTACTTAAAGAAGTCATTATAGATAACGAACCATAAAATTAAATTTATCAAAAACGTTAGGCGTTAGATAATATAGATGTCGAACTACATTTTAAAATTTAATTCTAGAGTTCGACATCTATAGTATAATAGAAAAGTAATTTAAACCCCCTATGAAAAACACATACGGTGCTTTAAAACAATAGATAAAATACTTAAATTTTCTAACTAAGAATGTTTGTACTGTTCCGGTGTCATTCCGACATGTTTTTTAAAGACATCGCAAAAATGTCTGAAATTATGATACCCAACTTTTTCGCTGACCTCATAAACCTTTAGCCCTTGTTTCAATAACTCTTTAGCTTTCTCAACCCTTAGGTTCGCCAAATATTTTACATAAGTTGTACCACTGCATTTCTTGAATAGCATGCTCAGGTAGGTTGAACTCATTCTTACAATTTCTGCAAGCTCATTAAGTGTTATGTCTTTATGATAATTTTCATCCAAATAGTTTTTAACAATTAATACCTGTTTATTGTTGCAATCCTTGCCTGTATTAATAAAATCAACTATTTGATCAAATACCTCAATCATCCAATCATAAATCTCTTCAAAACTTTTTAAACTCATGATATACACATGAGGTATAAATTCTGTATCATCTTGTAGAGAAAACTCATTACCGGTTTCTTTTGTTACTTTTATACCAATATAAATTAGTTCAAGGCATTCCCTGCAAAAGATATCAGGCGAAAGGTTAAAACTCTTCAAGTACACTAAGAACTCCTTAACCTGGCTTATAACTTCTTTTTTGTTTCCAGATCTAATATTATATATAATAGAGTCATGATTTTTATTGACTTTTATAGGAAGAGAATAATTATATTCTACTTCACTAAAACAAATCAGCCCCTGAGTGGCATTCAAAAACTCCGTATATCTTAATGCTTTTCTTGCTTCATTGTATGAATCATATATACTATTAAAACTATAATAACAATTGCCTATGCCTAAACTGATTTCAATATCCTTTATATTACATGAATTTATTATTTTTCTAAATATTTCCATAATATCTCCATGACTAGATTCACTAAATTCTATTAATATCATTGTAAAATAACTTGAACTCTTTATAAAAAATCCTAATACGTTATTTTCAATACATATTTTATAAAATATGTCTTTTATCTGGTCAAGATACTGTACTGTAATTCCAGCAATATCCTCCAAAGTGCCTACACCTACAATAGTTTGCTTTAAAGCTAGAAGGTCAACTTCATGCTCCTGGCAAAAATCAATTAGATATTCCTGATTAATCTTATGTCCATTAATCAATTCATTTAATAGCCGTACTATCTTATCCCTCTGTCTTTCTAGCATTCTTTCATTAAGGTTATTTTGTTCCTTTCTTTGTTTGAGGCTTTGAATTGAAGTTTTAATAGATTTATTAATTTTTTCTATAGTAACGGGTTTATCAATATAATCCACAACTCCAAGTCTTAATGCAGTTCTTGCATATTCAAAGTCATTATATCCGCTAAAAATTACAAAGACGGCTTCAGGTATTAAAGATTTTGTTCTTTCAATGAGGTCAAGCCCATTTAGTCCAGGCATTCGTATATCCGTGAAAACAATATCAGGCTTTAAATCTTTAATGATTTCCATGCCTTTCAATCCATTATCAGCTTCACCGATTAGTTGAATCCCATATTGTTCCCATTCAACAAGTGCCTTGAGTCCCTGCCGTACTATATATTCATCATCAATTATTATAGCTTTATACATACTCTCTACCCTCTTTCCCTTTCTCAAGCAAACTCTAATCACTGTTCAAACCGTAATTATTAATCCTGTCCTTGGGAGTTGATTATCATATTAGCAGGAATATTAATTGTGACTTTTGTACCTTTACCTGCTTCACTCTCAAAATCTAAGCCATACTCATCACCATAATACAGCTTCATTCTTTCGATGACATTCTTTACACCATAACCATATTTTACGTCTTCCACAGAATTCATACCAACTCCATCATCTTCAACTATAAATATTAATTGCTTCAAAACCATTCTGCCTTCAATTCTTATATGTCCTTCGCCAACCTTTGGCTCCAATCCATGATAAATTGCATTTTCAACAATTGGCTGGAGTATAAGCTTAATTATACTATATCCAAGAATACTTTCATCAATATTTATTTCAACTTTGAATTTATCCTTAAATCTCAAATTTTGAATTGTAAGATAGTTTCTTATATGCTTAATTTCATCGTTAATTGTAGTTATCTCGCTTCCTTTGTTTAAGCTCAGTTTAAAAATCTCGGAAAGTGATACTGCCATTTGGGCTACATCATCCGCTTTTTTAATCTTCGCAAGCCAATACATTGAATCAAGGGTATTATAAAGGAAGTGAGGATTGATTTGTGCCTGTAAGGCAATTAATTCAGCTTCCTTTTGTTTGAGTGATGAGAATATCAGTTTTTCGTTTAGCTCAATGTTTTCATTCACGAGCTTTTTGAATTGATTACCAATTTTACCAATTTCATCCTCATTGAATTCTTCCGTAATGTTTCTTTTACCTGCTGCAACATCAGTTATAGCTTTCTCCAATTTATCCAATGGTTTGTTAATTGTGTATGTTACTAATATCGACAAGCTGGCAACAACACTAACTACAATTATACAAATTATAATTGTGGCCGTCTTTATCTTATTAGTATCCCTAATGAGTCCGCTTCGGTCAGCCAGATAAACTACCTTCCAGCCTGTAATTTCATTTTCAATAATTCCGGCAAGCCATTTATTGTTTTTAAATGATTGACTATCACGTATGTCATCAATCAAATTAAATAATATATTTTCATCTGAAACCTTATTACTTTGAATAACAATATTTTTGCTCTCTTTATCCCACTCATCTACAATGAGAAAATTACCTTGATATTGTTCATCTTTATATTTATCTTTAGGAAATGCATTAGCTAGAACACTTTTATCAATTCCTAATACCAAAATTCCAATATCACCGAGTTTACTCAAATTCTTGATAGATTTTATGCATACAAATGTATTTCCATTTTTCTTACTATTGAGAACATTATATCCCAAAAAAACTTCCGTTCCTTTTCTTTTGATAACTTCGTTATACCACTTCTCTTTTCTAAGTGTATCTTCAGTATATGTTTTTTCATTAATATCATATATTGTTGAATTACTAAAAGTATGTTGATAACCTTGATTGTCAATTAAAGTTACAAATGCTATTTCCGTTTGATTTGATAAAATACTCTTCAATTCGCTATCCAAAATTAATGTTGCTAACTGTGGAAAGGAGTTATAGTTATCTTGATTTCTTGAAAAACTGGTTAATTCTTCTTGAATTACTTTATTCACCGAGATGACTCTAGTAATGTCAACTATCCCCCTCAATGTTATATTAATCATCTCATTTGAGGTTTGAAGTGAAACATCGTATGAATGCATATGGTTATCTTCAACTACCTTTTTTGATATGTTATATGAAATAATTCCCAAAAAAACAACAGGAATAACAGATACTAAAATTGCAACCAAAATAAACTTGGACCTAATTGACTTTAAATTAAGCATATAAAATTTCATTTTTATAAGTCATTCCTTTCGCTTCGTTCATGGCACAAAATATTATGAAAAACATTGACTTTGGACAAGTTTTCTCTTTTAAATTTTTCCAAATGGAATCTGATAAACAAGAATTCAATTATTTTAATAGCAAAAATGCTTCTAACAGCATTGTACCACATGTTAAATAATAAGGAAGCCTATAATACAGATTTATTCCGTAAATCAAGTCTACTTCCTATCGAACGCGAAATTACAGTAAAACAGGCTATTTTATAAGCATAGTTGCAAGGTTACTAAATTAAGCTAACAACTGTATTATCTTAACTTTACATAAATATTCAATTTACTGAACTTACTCCAAGATAGCTATTTGAGATGCCTTTTAAAAAATTGGCAGTCTCTGATATTCTTTTAGTTTTTATCTGTGAAAGATCTTTATTTAATTATATCTCATACACTTTGGTTTAACAAGTAACTCCTTTTTCTCTTCTCTGTTGCACTCAGTATTTAGGATACAGTTTCAAATGAAAAGTTTACATAATCATGCATTTTTACTAATTACATTTTAACAAATTAATATAAAAGATAGAAGTGCTGTTTTTTATGAAGTGTTTGTTTTTTTCTTATTTAGTTAAAAACCCATAACTTTTATTTGATAATGTTACTTTTATAAGAATTTAATTATATTATTTTCAAAATCTTGTATATACCATGTAGTGTAAATGTAGTAAAATAATGATATAGGCTAAATAATAAGTGAAATTTGCGGTTAAATCAATTTTTTAATTTAATTTGTATATAATAAATAGAGATGATATTATGGCTACTGTAACATTTGACAAAAAAATAGTAATTAAAGATGAAAAAGCCATAGATACATTAATAGAAGGGCTTTCACAAAACAATGATAATAAATTTAATAATATAGATGTTGAAAATGAATTGAAAAGAGGTTCTGTGTTATTAAAAAAATTATCCTCTCATTAAGAGAATTATTAGAAATAGTGGATATGAATATAATAGATAAAGCTATTTCTAATTTTTTTTGCAAGCAAGATGCTGATGTTGAAAATTTTTTAAAAACAAAAGCTATTAATTACGAAAAAACATCTAAAAGTAGAACTTATTTCATTGTTAATGAAAACTCTTTAATCCAATCTCAAATAGTAGTATTAGCCTATTTTACTTTATCGTTAAAAACTTTTTCATATCTGAGGATATTTCAAATTCGAAGAAAAAGAAATTAGATGGATTATATAAGAACTGTTCTTATATTCCTTGCTATTTAATTGGACAACTTAGTAAAAACGATTTACATAAAGATACTATTAATGGTAAAGAAATTATAGATTATGCCGTTAATATTTTTGAAAAGACTTTTGAGTACTTAGGTGGTAGGTTTATTTTAGTTGAATGTAATGATAATGAAAAGCTATTGAAATTTTATACCGATAACCAATTCCAATATTTACAAAAAGATGAAAATGACCATTTAGTACAATTAATAAGATTTTTATAAAGGCATCAATTAAATTAGATGCATTTATAAATCAGCAAAAATGTAATTTTGTGCATTTTGTCTTTTTGGGATTACTCACTAAAGTCATATTTAATAAAGAATGTGCATTACTGATACCAGATAAAATATGAGTTAGGTTCGGTTGCGTATTTATTTATGTCAGTATAATCAATTGAACATTTTCATATAATTCTTTTGGTCTTTTGTGTGAATATATCCATGTTGTTCGTAGAACCTATGTGCAATAACTCTACTTGGATGCGTTAATAATTTAACCCCAGAAAATCTATTGTTAATTGCCCAATCTTCAAGGTGTCTAATCAACATACTACCAACTCCATTATTTCTATACTTTTCTTTCACTACAAACC
>CAYYEC010000055.1:0-2954 GCA_964470745.1 uncultured Eubacteriales bacterium
GTAAATAATGTTATACCGGGAATAAAAAACTGCAAGGTAAGTATAGTTGCTACCCCAAAATTGAGAGCAAGTTTCGTGCAGTATATAATATCAGTAGAACCGGGTGGAGGTACTGCTGAAGTTTTTGGTAAAGAGAAGGGGATAGAGACATTTATTTACTGTATAGAAGGCACCGGAAAAGTGAAAATAGAAGATGAAGAAAAAGCTTTTGAAAAAGGAAGCTTTGCTTATGCTCCATCCGGTGTAGGAGTGACTTTTACTAATTCATCGGATTGTAAAATGAAACTCTTATTATACAAACAGAGGTATTCTCCTCTTGATAATGAAAATGTTCCAGATAAAGTATTTGGAAATGTCAACGATATTGAGTTCAGAATTTATGAAGGCATGGAAAATGTTCTAATAAAGGACTTGTTACCTACTCATTTGGGATTTGATATGAATATGCATATTTTAAGCTTTAAGCCCGGAGGATGTCACCCCTTTGTAGAAACTCACGTACAAGAACATGGTGCTTATATTTTAAATGGACAGGGACTTTATTTACTGGATGATAGATGGATGCCCATAAAGAAAGAGGATTTTGTATGGTTTGGACCATATGTGGCTCAGGGAGCTTACGGCATAGGCCGTGAGGATTTTACTTATATCTATTCAAAGGACTGTAACAGGGATGTTGTTTTATAACAAGACTCAAATATTTTCTTTTCATCGAAATGGTGAGTTGTAATTAATATTAAATGAAAATGGAGGATAAAAAATGAAAATAGTACTTTTAGAACCTCTTGGTATTACAGGGGAGGAAGTTGGTCAATTATCAGAATTCATCAGAGAAGCAGGACATGAATTTATAAGTTATGAAAACCGGGTAGAAGATAACGAAAGTTTAATAAATCGGTCTAAAGATGCAGATATTGTTATTCTAACAAATCTACCATTTAAAAAAGGGGTAATTGAGCGATGTGATAATCTGAAGATGATTTCAGTTGCATTTACGGGAGTTGATCATATTGATCTCGAAATCTGCAGAAGAAAAGGAATTATTGTTTCAAACTCAGCTGGATATTCGACAAATGCAGTTGCAGAGCTTGCTTTTGGATTAATGATAGGTTTGTACAGAAGACTTTTAAGCTGCGATAAAGCCACCAGAAGTGAGGGTACAAAGGCTGGGTTAATCGGTTTTGAGTTGGCAAATAAAAAGCTTGGTGTTTTAGGTACGGGAGCAATCGGTGAAAAAGTTATTGAAATCGGCCAGGCATTCGGATGTGAAATTCTTGCTTACAGCAGGACGAAAAAGCAGGAGTTGATAGATAAGGGTGTTGTATATTTAAGTTTGGATGAGGTAATTGAAAGGAGTGATATTATATCTTTACATTTACCTCTAAACGAATCTACAAAAGGACTTATCGGAGAAAAGCAAATATATAAGATGAAAAAAGAAGCAGTTCTGATTAATACGGCAAGAGGTCCGATTGTTGATAATTCATCTCTGGCTAAAGCTTTGGAGGAAGAGAGAATTGCCGGGGCAGGGATAGATGTTTTTGAAATGGAACCTCCTATCCCAAGCAGCCATCCTCTTGTAAATGCCAAAAATACTTTACTTGCTCCTCATGTAGCTTTTGCTACCCGGGAATCACTAGTAAAAAGAGCAATAATTACATTTGAAAATGTAAAAAAGTGGCTAAATGGAACACCCCAGAATGTCATATTATGAAGGTGAGATGATTTTTAGTGTATGCTTCAATTGATAACATTAAAAAAGGTATTGAAGAACTTAATAAATTTAACAGTACAAGTGAAGAGGGTGCAGGTACAACAAGAATTCTTTTTACAGAGGAAGAGCTTGGAGCAAGAGAATACATTAAGCGGTTGATGCTGGAAAACGGTTTGTCTATTGAGGAAGATGCCATTGGAAATATATTTGGTGTCTTAGCAGGGACTGAACCGGATTTACCGTGTGTTTGGTCAGGATCCCATATTGATACTGTTTATCATGCCGGAATGTTTGACGGAATGACTGGTGTAATTGGAGCCATAGAGGCATTGAGGATTATAGGAGAATCAGGCTATAAACATCGGAGGACAATAAAAGCACTTGTCTTTACCTCTGAAGAACCTACCAGATTTGGACTATGCTGCCTGGGAAGCAGGACTATGGCAGGTCATTTGAAAAGAAAGGATTTGGCAAAGATAAAAGATGAAGAGGGAAAATCCATGGAGGAAGTATTGAAATCTCTCGGATATGATTTGGATAAATTTGAAGAAATAAAAAAGGATAAAGGTGAAGTGTTTGCCAGTATAGAACTTCACATTGAGCAGGGAGCTGTACTGGAAAAACTTAAACTTCCAATAGGAATTGTTGAGACAATTTGTGCCCCTACAAATCTTGAGGTTAGGATAAAAGGTATTCAACAGCATGCCGGTTCAACTCCCATGCCAATAAGGCATGATGCATTAACTGCTGCCGCAGAAGTTATACTGGCTGTTGAAAAGTTTGTCAAGAATACAGATAGTAAGAATACCGTAGGAACAGTAGGTAAAATAGAAGTATACCCTAATGCATCAAATGCAATACCCGGGGAGGTTAATTTTACTATTGACATAAGAGATAGCTTAATGTATACAAAAGAAGAAGTGCTTAAAAACATATATGCTTTGTTTGAAGAGTTGGAAAAAGACCGTGGAGTCAGAATAAGCCATAAATTATGTAATCATGATGAACCAAGAGATTGTTCACGTGAAATAAATGATGTGATTGAAAAGGTTTGTAAAGAAAAATCCATAAGTTTTAATAAAATGGTCAGTGGAGCATACCACGATTCCATTTTTGTTGCGGAATTTGCACCGATGTCCATGATTTTTGTGCCAAGTAAATGCGGGTTAAGTCATAATCCTAAAGAGTGGACGGATTATGAAGATATAAAGCTTGGTGTAGAGATATTAGCCCAAAGCTT
>CAYYEC010000055.1:2964-12573 GCA_964470745.1 uncultured Eubacteriales bacterium
GGCAAAGTAGTATTTGTGCAAAAGGCATAAAAAAGTGCTATATATTTGTTCCGAATGCAATTTATAAAAAATCCGAAAAATTATAATATATAAATATATTCAATGATGAATAATAAAGTTTTGAATTTATACCAAGGCGTATAAAATAGACATCAGCTCTATTTATGCGCCTTTTTTAAATTTTTGGATAGATATGATGAGAGTAGTCTCAAAATGGGCTAAGATAGAATGCTTCTGTGAAAGGATGTGACAAATTTGGCAAATTTGGAAATAAAAAGGGTTTTTAAAACTTTTGAAGGACAAAAAACAAATAGAGTTTATGTACTGGATGATGTGAGTTTTACTGTTAATGAAAATGAATTTATTTGTATTATTGGAAAAAGCGGGTGTGGCAAGTCTACATTATTAAATTTGATTGCCGGCTTTACGAAAGCTGATAATGGAGAAATCAGAGTTAACGGTAAACTTGTTGAAAAGCCTTCCTCTGAAAGAGGAGTTGTGTTTCAGGAACACGGTTTATTCCCTTGGTGTACCGTTTATGAAAATGTAGCTTTTGGTTTGAAATTGGCTAAAAGGAAGGATGTCAAGGAATTGGCTGATTATTATATTGAAATGGTAGGACTACAGGAATATAAAGACAAATATCCCAACAGCTTATCCGGAGGTATGGCGCAGCGTGTAGGAATTGCAAGAGCATTGGCCACGGACCCGGTATTACTTTTGATGGATGAACCGTTAGGAGCCTTGGATGCTATGACGAGGGAGAAAATGAGAGTAGAATTATTAAACATCTGGGAAAAAAAGAAAAAGACAATTATTTTTGTCACTCATAGTGTACCGGAAGCTGTTTATCTTGCAGACAGGGTTATTTTACTAAAAGACGGCAAAGTTAAGCTGGATCAGAAAATAGAATTGGAGCGGCCTAGAAAGGTCAGGATGGATGAATTTCAGGAATATGTCGGGAAGCTGGAAAATTTACTTACAGATGGTAATGATGAAGCTTTTAGTGATTAGGGGTGATGTTATGAAACAAATAATAAAAAGACGACGGAAGGTTTTAAGTAAGGAAGAAAAAAAACATAGAAATATAAGGATTTTTTCCCTATCAGCTTTTTTCCTAATTTGGCAATTTATCTGTTTATTAAATACTGATGGACAACTTTTTAACCCTAAATTTTTGCCCTCGCCTGTTGATGTTATTGTTGTTGCAGTTAAATATATTAAAGACGGAACATTGATTGTTCATATTTGGGCAAGTATTTATCGAGTATTATTAGGCTTCCTGTTGGGGGTAATTGTTGCGTTAGTATTGGGGATAATTATATGCAGATCAAAGGCTATGGATAATTTTATAATTCCTATACTTAATCTTATCGGTCCAATACCGGTATATGCATTTCTTCCTATTTTCATAATATGGTTTGGAATAGGAGAACCTTCAAAAATAAGTTTGATAACATATGCAACGTTTATGCCGCTTCTGACATATACGGTCGACGGTATCAAAAATGTTAATCCTGTCTGGATAAGGAGTGCCTTAAGCTTGGGAGCTACTGAAAGACAAGTATTTATACATGTGGTATTAAAATCAGCACTCCCAAATATTTTTGTAGGTATGAAAGTTAGCTTAGCCCTTACATTTTCGGCACTGGTTGTTGCCGAAATGATGGGAGCCAATAGTGGTTTAGGCTTTATGATTATAAATGCAAGAAACTGGTTTAAAACTGGTGATATCTTTTTGGCAATTGCCTTGATAGGTATTTTATACTCATTATTTTTAGCAGGTATAATCAAGTTGGAGAATATCTTGTTTAAATGGAAAAAAGACGGTCTCAGTGATGCAATTGAATAATTCAAACAGTAATCAATATATTGATATTTTCAATATATAGATATAAATTAAAAAAATGGAGGATATCAACATGAAAAAGAAATTAATAGTACAAGCAATTAGCCTATTATTAGGCACAACAATTATTATGGCAGGTTGTACAAACGGAAAACCAGCTGCTTCAGAGGCTACTCCCGCAGCAACGGAGGAAGCATCTGCTGCACCGAAAACAGAGCTTTTTAAAATTAAAGCTTATGGTGAAATTGACCCTCAGGTTTCAGCACAGCAGATTATAGCAAAAGAAAAAGGGTATTTTGAAGAAGAAGGTCTTGATGTTGAGAACATATTATTGTCTGGTCCAAGTGAAAGAGCAGCATTGGTTGCAAGCGGTGATGCAAAATTATCATTCCAGTCAACATATAATAATATTTCATTGGCTGCAAACGGTGTTAAAATTGCACTTTTAGCTCCGCTGGCAAATGCGGGAGGGACACAAAGTGTTGTTGCAAGAAAAGGATTGGAAATCAAGTCTGCAAAGGATCTTGAGGGAATGAAAATAGGGATGACATCAGGAGCAGGTGTTTATATAGCAATAAGAAGAATGGCAAGTGAACTGGGTGTTGACATTAATAAAATAGAGTTTATAACACTTCAGGCTGCAGATCAGCTGGCGGCATTAGAGCGTGGTGATATTGATGCAATGGCTTGTTGGGAACCGTGGGTAGGAAAAGCAGTTGACGCTGGTGGTCAATTATTATTCAGCGGTTTTGTATCTAATTTACCTGAAAAAAAGGGATCTGTACACTGGATTGATTTTCATATGACAGTACAGTCAACAAAAGAATTCTATGACCAAAACCCTGAGCAAGTAGCAGCAGTTCTCAGAGCTTTAAACAAAGCTACTATATTTATCAATGAGCATAGAAGTGAAGCGGCGGCAATTATTGCCGAAAAAATAAATCTTGAAGTTGGTGAATGCGAACGTATTATGTCAAATAACGTTTATTCAATGGAATTTAATCAGGATTTTGTTGATGGTACTAACACAATGGCTCAATTCATGAAGGAAACAGGAAACATTGATAATGTTCCGGATTTTTACTCTTATTCATATTCAGAAGCATTACAAGAAGTACTTCCTGAATTGGTAACAGTAGAAAAATAAACACTATTGTTTCATAAAATTATATATTTTGTAGGAAGGAGGAGAATAAATGGCTTTGGATAAAGCAGTTAATAATGTCAGAATTGTCACAAGTGATAAAATAATTTATGGTTCTGTTGGAATAAAGGGTGAAAAAATAGCCGAAATAAGAGAAGGTAAAGAACTTAATGCGGAAATTATAATAAATGGGAAAGATAAATATCTGTTCCCAGGCATCATTGAT
Organism: uncultured Eubacteriales bacterium; assembly: GCA_964470745.1. Classification (GTDB taxonomy): domain Bacteria; phylum Bacillota; class Clostridia; order DSM-8532; family CAYYEC01; genus CAYYEC01. The sequence goes on from CAYYEC010000055.1 coordinate 6,184, forward strand.
AATCATGTGCATTTAAATGACCCGGGATACACCTGGAGAGAAGATTTTTTACACGGAACCAGCGCTGCTGCCATAGGCGGAGTAACAACCTTGGTAGATATGCCTATGCAGAATGAACCTGCAGTTTCAAATAGTGATATTTATGCAAGAAAAGCGGAAACATTAAGTACAAAAGGTGTTGTTGACTACAGCTTTTGGGGTGCTTTGGTAGACTATAATTTTAGTGATCTTGAAGGGCTTAGAAAATGCGGAGTTAAAGCATTCAAAAGCTTTATGTCCCCTGTGGGCAGTGATTATACCTCACTTGGGAACGGACAAATAAGAGAAGCATTGAAAATACTTAGAGAATTAGATGGGATAGGAGGCTTTCATTGTGAAGATTATGATATTATTGCCTATGAAGAAAGTAAAGCGATAAATGAAGGGCGGCTTTCAATAAAGGATTACCTGAAAGCAAGGCCAGTTGCAGCTGAACTTATAGCAACTAAAAATGTTATTGATCTGGCTAAAGAACAAGGGGCAAATATTCACATCTGCCACGTCAGCCATGGTAAAATAGCAGACATAATAAAGAGAGCCAAAGAAGAGAATGTAAATATAACTTCCGAAACCTGCCCGCATTATCTGGTATTTTCAGCAGAAGACGTTATAAAAAAGGGCTTGATATATAAATGTTCTCCTCCTATACGAGAAAAAGAAAATATAGATTCAATGTGGGAGGCGGTTAGAGATGGTACCCTAGATTGTATTGTTTCAGATCATTCTCCCAGCAGGATTGATGAAAAGGACGCTGAATTAGGAGCTTTCAAGGCATGGGGAGGTATAAGCGGCTTACAAACCGGGCTGCAGGTGGTTTTCCATGAGGGGGTAAATAATAGACATCTCTCACCGACTTTTATTGCCAGAACAATGGCAGAAAACCCTGCAAAAATATTCGGTTTTGGTGACAAAAAGGGAAAAATTAAAATAGGTTATGATGCAGATATGGTATTGCTGGATCCGGATGCATTATGGAAAATAAAAGAAAATGATTTGGCTTACTTAAACAAATTTTCTGCTTTTTGTGGCTTGGAGGGAAAAGGCCTGCCTATTATGACTCTGGTTCGGGGAAAGGTTGTAGCGGAATATGGAAATATAAAAGTTGATGGAGGGTATGGCAGATTAATTAAAGTAAAGACTAAAACTAAATAAAAAAATACATAATTATCAACTTCATCATTGTTACATTTGCTTTTATGTATTTTGAATTGTTTTACAGTATATTTGAAATTAATCTGTATGAGGAAGTGGATTTGTAAAGCTTTTGAATGACACTATGAAAAAGAAGCTTTACAAACCACTAGTATAAAATAAAGTAAGGGTATTATTTCTTAGAAATTCTATGAGATAATACCCTATTTTTATTGATATCTTGTATTTTGAAATATAAAACTGGGTGAAAATAGCTATTGTGGAACATTTTTTAATTTAGTTATGAAACACTAAATGATAGAAATATTGCTTTAATTTTAAAGAAGAATATAAATAAGGGTATAGGTATGGAAAAGATATATTTTGTATATATGTATGGATAGAACTATAAACTTGAATAATATCTAATATTGAGTTTATTAAAAACATCATTAGTAGGAAAGTTAATTACTATATGTTATAATTAAAAAATCTAATCGTAAAAGTTTAGAATCTCAATAAAAACTGGATCTTCTAATAGTTGAATATAAATTAATATAAGTTAGAATATGGAAAATATGTGGCTATTACAAATCTAATAGATTGAGGTGAAAAAATGAAATTTCGTATTATTATTGCTGAAGATGAGCGGCGCATGGCAGAACTAATTGAACAATTGGGACATTGGAATGAGTTAAATATTGAGGTGGTAGATATATGCTTCAATGGGGTAAAAGCATTAGAAAGCATTAAAAAGAATAAACCCAATATTGTACTGACTGATATTAAAATGCCAGGTCATGATGGAATTGAATTGATAGCAAAATCAAAAGAATTCGGAATGGATATAGCATTTATAATAATCAGTGGATATAAACATTTTGAATATGCTAAAAGTGCTATGCAATATGGTGTAATAGATTACCTCCTGAAACCGATTGATGAAATCCAATTAAATGAAACATTAAAAAAAGCTTGCCTTAAAATAGAGGAAGGGCTTAAAATTGTAGATATAAAAAATGAACTGGATACTTATAAGAAAATAGTTAAGGACAATCAGTACAATAGTTTTTGGGAACAGTTATTATCTGAATTATGGGTTTTAGATGGTGAAAATAGTTTGATAAGTGATACATTTTCTGTTTCCGAATGTAATAATACTAATATGACAAGATTTTTACCTGGTTTATTTGAGGTTCTCTGTATTAGAACTAATATGGATGGTATATTGGCTGAGAATTCTTTATATCAGGAAAAAGTGGAAGAGATTATCTTGCATATTAGTCAAGGAGAACTGGTTATTGAGAGTTATATTAGTATCGAAGGGGTCTTTGTGATATTAAATTTCAAGAAAGAAATTGAAGACTTGGCAAAACAGAGTATATCGGCATTGTTTTATGGCATAAAGAACCTAACAGAATTATATGGTTCATTTTCTATTACAATAGGATGTAGTTTAATTTCTGAAAGCATATGTGAATTACCACAATTATTTCGAGAGGCAATTGGTGCCGAAAATGGAAGACTAATATATGGAAGTGATAAAATTCTAAGTTACCGGATGATTCGTTCCCTGCCGCACTTTTTAGTAAATGAAGTGGTTTCAAAGGAAATGGAAGTAAATATAAAAGAATGTTACGAACTTTTGAAGTTGGAAGAACTAAAGGCGCTGCAGGAAGAAATTATTCATAAATCAAAAAAATTCAAAAGCTATAATCCGTGGGATATGACTGAATTTCAAATGTATTTAGTTGATTTATCATTATGCAACTATATTGATGATGAAGAAAAGAAAAAGGAATTGCGAAGAGAAATTATACTTTCAACCAATTCTATGGAATCCTTTGAACAGCTGTTGGAGGTAACCTTTCATAAACTCATGGAGCATTTTAAAGGTTATATTCAAGATCAGAGAGATAAAAGACAGCAACCGGTAATAAGGTCATTAAAATATATCGACAAAAATTATGCGAAACTAATAACGCTTGAAATAATAGCTGAGATTGTAGGATTATCTCCTGCATACTTTTCAAAATTATTTAAAACAGAGGTTGGAAAAGGATTTGCAGAATATCTAATCGATTTACGAATTGAAAAATCAAAAAAAATGCTGGCTGAAACTACAGATTCAATAAAAACAGTAGCGCTTAAAGTGGGTTATATGGATGACAAGTATTTTTCAAAGCTTTTTAAAAAAAAATTAGGAATAAAGCCGACGGATTATCGAAAGCTTTATTCCTAGGGAGGCAGATAGATGCGATTCAAACAAAATAAACAAAAGCAGTCTAATCGAAATGAAAGTTCAATAAAGAAAGAAGATCAAATGGAGATTGCCAATATACAAATGGAATATTTAATGCTTCAAAGTCAGATTAATCCGCATTTCTTATATAACACACTGGATTCTATCCGTAGTGAAGCTTTAAAAAATAAGCAGGTTGTTATAGCTGAAATGATAGAACGATTATCTAAATTTTTCCGCTATAGTATTAGCAGTCGAGGAAATTTTGTTCGATTGAGCGAAGAATTAAACCATATTTATGATTATATCTATATTCAAAAGTTTCGTTTTGAGGACCGATTTGAATTATATACGGATATTGAGAATAATGATCTGCTTAATTATTATATTCCTAAAATGATCCTACAGCCAATTGTTGAAAATTGTATATCTCACGGTTTGGAAAGCAAACTTGAGACTGGAACTATTCATATAAAGATGAATAGTTCAGAGAAAAAACTGTATATTATGGTGAGTGATAATGGCGTTGGTATGTCGAAAAAGCAGCTAAGCGAATTGAATGAAAAATTAAGTTCTCATCATGCCACAGAAACGCCATTGGAAACACGCAAAACTGGAATTGCTCTTACAAATGTCAATGACCGTATTCATATATGCTATGGAAATGAATATGGATTGAGGATTCGAAGTATTGAGGGTATAGGCACACAGATTGAAATAATAGTCCCCTTAGTTGATGATATTGGACTGATACATTACGAGAAAATAAAAAATGGAGTTAAACAATAAATATGAAGGAAGTTATTTGGCTAAATCACATTGCCGTTGAAGATAATGAAGGACGTAGCCTGAAAGACTATAATCTTACTATATTTAAAGGTGAAGTAGTATGTATCTATGGTTACCATGGAAGTGGTAAGAGAATCATTCAAGGAACTATTTTGGGTGAAATTCCGATTACTTCTGGTGGTATATATATAAATGAGATAAAAGTTGATAGTTACAATTCCGGTATGGCTCAAAAGAAAGGTATATTTATAATAGATGCAAGAAAACGGTTAATTTCAGGGCTTTCTATAGAGGAGAATTTATTTGCTATTAAAAATAAAAAAAACTTATTCTCTACATTTAATGCAAAAGCAGCAAAAATGCAGATGGTTAAGCATCTTGAACAAATAGATATGGTTTCCATTAAAAAAAAGAAAGTGGATGAGCTAACGGCATTTGAGGAGCAAATGATATGTATTGCAAAAGCATTAACTAACAAAGTTCAGCTTATTATATTAAATTATACTGAACATTATTATGGAGAAAGTGAGATAAACAAGCTGACAGCCATCATTAGGAGATTAGCCAAGGATGGTATCAGTTTTTTGCTTTTTTGCGATAAATATAGTTCTTTAATGGCTGTTTCCGATAAAATTCAATATATACAAGATGGTACAGATTTGTATATGTCTGATTATAATCATTTTTTCAATCCTCAATCTGCTTCGGATAATAAGGAACCCGGAGTCCAAACTGAGAAAGCGAATAGTAAATCAATCATTGGTTTTATGGATGTTGTATGGAATTCAAAACAGGAGTTCACCAGGTATTGGAATAATATTAAAACGTTAAACAAAATATATTTTGACAAAACAGAAGAATTTCAGATAGGAAAAAATGCATATTTTATTCCTGAAAATAGTGCGCTTAGCCTGATTCCGTCATTAGATATCAGTAATAATGTCTGTATTTGTATATACCCAAGAATTTCTAAATGGGGTATTCTAAATCATTCATTGATGGAATTTGTAATGAAAGAATTTTACCTGACGACAGGAATCAGTTCCAAGAAAAAAACAACAGATGAGTTCAGTTATTTTGAAAAAAAGCTTGTATCAATCTATCGATATGAATTATTGCATCCACAATATATGTTATTTGAAAATCCATTCTTTGGTTTAGATAACATTTCATGCAACTTATTAAGATATTAATTTTTTCGAACTCTTATGAGGAATTGGAAAAAACATGTGAAGAAATAGTTATAACAGAAAATGGGAAGTTGCAAAGGACAAAAAATAACACCTAATCATAAAAATGTCTTACTATCGAAGTAATGGATTAGGATGATACTATATAATTATATTAAATAACAAGTGGGGGCGTATTATATGAAAAAAAAGTTACTAGTAGTGATCTTGGCTATCGTTATGGTGGCAGGAGTATTATCAGCGTGTTCAAAGAATTCTACAAACGATAATAGCAGTACGACAGAGGCAGATAAAAATACTGCATCACCAATACCGACTGAGACTTCAACAGACAAAGGAATATTTGGACTCAGTATTATGACACTTGGAGCAGAGTTTTTCACGGATTTGCAAAAATCAACCGAAGATGTTTTTGGAGCGGAAGGTTATGATGTAAAAACAGTTTCATGTGAATTGGATGTGGCTAAACAGGTATCAGATATTGAAAATCTTGTTACTCAGGGAGCAAAGGGCGTTCTGGTAGGACCTATGGATCCCAACAGCCTTCAGGATGCTTGTATAGCAGCAAGAGAGGCTGGAACATCAATTATTACCTTTGGACCTTTTGTAGACAAAGATGCATACGATGTTCTGATCGGTGTTGATCAAGGTAAATTAGGTGTTGAATGTTCGCAGCTAGCATCGGAGTGGATAGACAAAACCTTTGCAGATGCTGCTGATGGAAGCGTGGATACAATTTTAATTACAAGTCCTAGCAACGAAACAGCTACTTTGCGTGCGAATGGATTAAAAACTATTACTGATAACAAAAAAGTAAATCTTGCACAAGTATATGAACTTGGTTCAAGCGATACTACCGACAGAGTTCAGGAATTTATAGAAATGGCTTTGTCTCAATTCCCAAATTTTAAATGTGTAATATGTCAGGATTCTAGCTTTGCAATTGCATCAAATGAAGTGCTATCAAGAACAGCCGGTATTGACAGAGCAAGTGTAGGT
>CAYYEC010000056.1:0-12528 GCA_964470745.1 uncultured Eubacteriales bacterium
ACTTGAGTTTTATATAGTAATAATATACATTTGAGTATTGGTATAATATTCCTTTGTAGGTTTATTATTTATTTAGCACAACAGATTAATTTATGATAAATTAAAGTTCTTTAATATGACATACAGGTGTCATATTCGTTGTAATAGAATCAAGTTATTAAATAACTAAAGAGATGGAGAGTGTTAATTATGCTTGAACTACCTGAAGCTTTAACTATTGCAAGTCAGATTAATGATACTTTATGTGGGAAGAAAATTACAAATGTAACAGCTGCGTATACTCCCCATAAATTTGCGTGGTATAATGGTGACCCACAAAAATATCATGATCTGATTTCAGGAAAAAGAATTGATAAAGCAACTGGATATGGAGGTATGGTAGAAATTAAGGCAGAAGATACAGTTATATTGATTGGAGATGGTGTGGGATTGAGGTTTCATGACGAGAATGAAAAACATCCTAAAAAACACCAGCTTTTAATTGAGTTTGATGATTTCTCTGCCATGAGTGCAGCTGTTCAAATGTATGGAGGGATGTGCTGCTTTCATGAAGGTAAATTTGATAATCCATATTACAAAATTGCAAAGGAAAAACCATCCCCGTTATCAAATGGCTTTGATGAAGCATATTTTCAAAAGATGATATCAATTCCTGAGGTACAGAAATTAAGTGCAAAGGCTTTTTTAGCTACAGAACAACGGATACCTGGACTTGGCAATGGTGTACTGCAGGATATACTTTATAACGCAAAGATTCATCCTAAGAAAAAAGTAAATGTACTTTCAGATATGGACAAGCAAGGACTTTATAGCTCTATAAAGAATACACTTGCAGAAATGACTTTTCAAGGCGGCAGGGATACAGAAAAGGATTTGTTCGGCTGTCTTGGGGGATACATAACCAAACTTAGTAAAAATACTGTAAATACAAGCTGCTCTATATGTAGTGGTACTATTAAAAAGGAAAACTACATGGGTGGTAGTATTTATTTTTGCGAAGGGTGTCAAAGGTTGTAGTTAATTAATAGTGAAAAAGTGCAATCTATTTGATGGCCATAAGCTCTTAAAAATCATATTTGAAACTAAAGTTACAACTATCTATAGATTTCGCACAAATATCATTAAAAACTTAATGTAGAATCATTTGTGTGTTTAATATATCAAAAGATACTTTACGAAATTATTCTAAATTATAGAAATTAATTATAGTGTTTGATAAAATATTCCTAATTAACTTTGAAAGCGGTGGGTATATTGGAATTTAAAAAACAATATAAATATTTAATTTGGGATTGGAATGGGACTCTGCTTAATGATATAGATATTTGTGTTTCTGTAATGAACAGGGTATTGAGTAGTCGTAAATTACCTTTATTGACTATAAAAAAATATAAAGAAGTATTTGGTTTTCCGGTAAGAGATTACTATAAGCAGCTAGGATTTGATTTTGAAAAGGAACCTTTTGAAAATATATCTATGGATTTTATTAATGAATATCAAAATAGAAGTTTATCTGCTACATTGGCTGAAGACTGCATTTCAATGTTGAATTTTTGTAAAAATAAAGGAATTAGACAAGTGATTTTATCAGCTTCTCAAATAAGTAACCTGGAAGAACAAGTTAGACATTTTGAAATTATTGACTATTTTGATAAACTTCTTGGACTTGATAATTGCCATGCTTCAAGCAAAGTTGAAGTAGGCAAAAAATGGATGGATGAATCGAAAATTGAGGTAAAAGATGTACTACTAATAGGTGATACAATACATGATTATGAAGCAGCTTGTGAGATGGGTTGTGACTGTGTTTTGCTAACAAGCGGACATCAAAGTAGAGAACGGGTTTCATGTCTTGGGGTACCTATAATTGACACATTGAAAGAAGTAAGAGATTATTTAAGTAATTATAATTGGGAATGTGATAAAACATTTTTGCTAAACAAAAATACTTGAATTTTATAAATAAAGATGTGATCATTTTAAAGAAATCGGACTAAAATTTGGTAGGCTGTTAGATGTTGTTGTATATCAAAAAATATTATAAAAATTAGTTACACATTATTATTTGAAGTTTATTTAATGAGTTGGATAAGTACATTTATTCAGCTCATTTTGCGTTATTAAAGATTCAGCTGATAGCAAAATGTATATGAATGTATATTTAAAATAAATAATCCAGGAAATTTGCAAAAATCTGATTTTATATGTATAATAAAAATATCGGTATTTTTTATTCTTTAAAAATTATATCAATATTCAGCAGAAAGCTGCAGAAATCAGAATAAAAATGTTATTACGCGTTACTCAAGACTATTTTTCAAAATAATTTCTTGAGACCTAATATTAATTTGCAGAAAAATACTGCAATCAAATAGTTAATTTTATCGGATTTAAAGTTTCTTATAATGAAATGAAGGAAACAAAAACTGATGAGTCAGGTTTTCATGAATTTTTCATGTAGTTTCTTGCATCGAAATAAAGGAAGCAAGTAAAACTAATGGACTCGACACCTAGGGGTTTTAATTTATTATTCAAATTTTTTAGATAGGGGATGACTAAACATGACTACGGAAGAAAAGAAGAAAATATCACTTGAGCGAGCTGCTGAATTGAAATCCAGAATTGAGGACTATTTAGAAGCCAGAAAAAATATAGTCAAGGGAATGGATATCTCCCAAAAGATAAGTGAGAGAAAAGATAAAATTATGAAAGTTCTGGGTGCTTCTGAGGAGGAGTGGAATGACTGGAAGTGGCAGATGAGAAATAGGATTGATAATACTGAAACACTAGGGCAAATAGTAGAATTGACGCCTGAACAGATTGATTCTCTCAAAAAAGTTAAAGAGGAATATAATTGGGCTGTATCACCTTATTATTGTTCTCTAATGGATGAATGTAATCCTGATGGACCAATCAAGATGATTGCTCTTCCGACATTAGATGAACTGGATGATGACGAAGGAAATCTAGATCCAATGAAAGAAGAGCTTACAAATCCTGCCGGTACCATAACAAGAAGATACCCGGATAGACTTATAATAAATGTAACTAGCGAATGTGGAGCCTATTGCCGCTTTTGCCAGAGAAGAAGACATATTGGATGCAGCTATGGTATGGCATCAAAAGATAAAATCATTGAGTCAATTGAGTATGTAAGAGAAAATGTGGAAATAAGAGACGTATTAGTAACTGGTGGAGACTCATTAATGCTAAGTGACAGTCAGTTGGAATGGATATTATCCAGTTTGAGAAAGATACCTCATGTTGAAATAATTAGATTGGGAACAAGAGCTCCTGTTTATTTACCGATGAGAATAACAGATGAATTATGTGAGATGTTAAAAAAATATCATCCAATATATTTAAATACACATTTTAATCATCCTGTTGAAGTATGCGAAGCCTCAAAAAAAGCTGTTGAAAAGCTGGTTAATTCAGGTGTTGTTGTAGGAAATCAAATGGTATTATTAAATGGAATTAACAATCATAAACATATTGTTAAATGTTTAAATCATGAGTTACTAAAAATTAGGGTTAGACCATATTACATATTTCACCCTAAATCAGTTAAGGGTACAGCACATTTTAAATGTTCCATTGACGAAGGACTTGAAATAATGCAGTATTTAAGGGGATTTACATCGGGCTTAGCTGTTCCTCAATATATTGTTAATGCAAAGGGGGGACTAGGAAAAGTTCCTATACTACCAGAATATATTGTGTCCAAGGATGAAAATTCTGTTAAGCTAAGGACCTGGGAAGGTAAAATTGTTGAATGTGCTAATTAATTGAAAAAGAGCTGCTTAACTGGTCTATCTGAGCCAGTTTGAGCAGCTTTTTTTATTATAAAAAGATGTAAAGTCTTTTTACAATATTTATAGTAAAATAATATTATACTATTCTTCACAAAAAATTTATTTTTTTAGCAAACTTATTTCTTTCAAGCCATATAATATTAGGATTAGAGTGTACTTGCCGTGAAGAATAGTTCCTCTGTTTATCAAAGAGTTTTTCTTTCGAAAAATCTCTTTCATATGTTTGACTATGTTTGTTAGTCATTAGCGTATTCTTCATGTGTTTGCAGCTATCCGCTGCGATAAGGCATAGTAAAATATTATTTTAGTGATTTGGGGGTGGAATTATGACTAGAATAGAAAAAATCAAACTAACTATTTTTATTGTATTAAGGGTAATTGTTATAATTGCAGGCGTTTTAGCTGTATACAATTCTGATTGGACAAACTTTACTCTTGCGGTGTTGACATTAGTTGTTTTGTTTTTGCCTACATTAATAGAAAGAAAGCTACATTTGGATTTTCCCGGTGAATTTGATATATTAATTGTAGTATTTATTTTTGCTGCATTGTATTTAGGAGAAATTCAATCTTTTTACTTTAGATTTTGGTGGTGGGATATTTTCTTACATACACTGTCTGGACTTATAATAGGTGCTATTGGTTTCTCTTTGGTGTATATTTTAAATTCACATGATAATGTATCAATTAATTTGAGTAAAGTGTTTGTTTCAATTTTTTCTTTCTGCTTTGCATTATCTATTGGAGCTATCTGGGAAATTTTTGAGTTCTCAATGGATTCTTTCTTTGGATTGAATATGCAAAAATCAGGTTTGGTAGATACAATGTGGGACTTAATTGTTGATGCAGCTGGTGCTCTGATATTTTCTATACTTGGTTATTTATACCTTGGAGGGAATATGAGAATTTTAGATAAATTTATTAGTAAAATAGTAAGAAAATATTCAAATAGTGTTGAAAATGATATGTAAATTTTTATTGGTTAAATCAATTGATCCTGTACATAAAGAGCATATAGAAGCTTATCTTTATGGATTTTTAGAATCATCGGGTCTTAAGTTAAACCACAATCTTAGTGCTTAGCTGGTATATTCATTTTTCTTGATTCAACTTATTTTGCACAAGTACTGTTAAATAACAATAATTGCAAATTTTTGGAGCGTAGAAGATAAATATAAGATTGCTATAAAACAAGATGAGACTGCAAGTAGATTTGTGAATTTACACATTTCTGCTTACAGTCTCACAAGCTGCCATTGCTGATTTGCACTTCCAGAATCAATCCATTGTATAACATCTGCTCCATACTATTCGTAAGTTATGGTAATCAAAAGCTATATAGTTTAGGTTTATGAAGAACTAATAATGTAACTAATCATAAACCATATAGCACAACAAGTTAAATTATTTTAGAGCTATAACACACTAATAAATTGAGCAATCTGTCCCATTTAATATAAAACTGGCTGGTGCATCGTTTGTACCACTATAGCTTATATTAAAGCCAAAACTTACAGTACCTCCATTTGCTCCTATTACACTATTATACCCTTCATTAACCACTGATACCGATGTGTCATTCTGCGTATAGCTTCCTCCCCATATATTGTTTATCTGCTGGTTACCCGGGAATGTAAATCCCAATGTCCAGCCATTGATATCCGCTGTGCCATTGTTTTTGATTGTTATATTTATTGTAGCTCCGGTACCCCAGTCCCAGGATGTATAGTTTACTGCCAAAGCTGCTTTATATCCGGGAACAGGAGTTGGAGTTGGTTCAGTAACAGACCCACCGACACCATTTACCAAAGCCTGTGCAACGGAAGGACAATCCCAACTCAATGTATTTCTATTAAACAGACTATAACTTTCTGCAGCTCCTGCTGTAGAAAATCCATTATCCCACCAAATAGCCGTAAGACCTCTTGCCTTAGCAGCTTTAGTATAATATTCAGCATGAACTACTCTAGAAGATTCATTATTCTTATTAATTGTACCGAATTCTCCGATAACAACAGCTCTACCATTTTTTACAAACTTATTGTATACAGCGTCAAACTCTGAATCAAGGGAAGACTTGTCACTGGAACTTCCCCAGGTAGAAGTGCCATTAATATCCATAGCGAAAAAATACGGGGAATACATATGTAATGATACAATAATCCTGCTGTCATTGTTTGGGATAACTAAATCGTTTACTGCAACGGATAATGCAGATGCGGCATGTGTTGGTATCATTATATGTCTGCTTTGATTGTTTCCGCCTGTTCCTCTGATAGTATTAACAGCTGCCAGATTGTATTTATTAATAACATCACGAGCCTCAGGTGTTCCTCCGGTCCATTCATATTCAGTTCCTCTTAATCTTGGCTCATTCATTGTTTCAAAAATTAAATAGTCACTATAATTTTTAAATCGATTCGCAATCTGTGTCCAAATCTTTGTTAACTCGTTTGTTGTTTCACTCTGACCTGCATAAGTTGTTACAAGCCAATCTTCATGGTGAAGATTAATTATGGCATACATATCATTATCAAGTACATAATTAACTATTTCTTCAACTCTATCAAGCCATGTTGAATCAATTGTATAGTCTGGTGCGGAGCCAACATGTGTATACCATGTAACAGGTGTTCTTACAGTATTAAAGCCTGACTTCTTTATCTCATCAATCATTGCCTTCGTTGTAATAGGATTGCCCCAATCTGTTTCTCCTCCGGGGGCATCTAATGTATTACCTAAATTCCATCCAAGCTTCATTTCTTTAACAAGCTCCAGTGATGTAATATTACGCATTCCGGTATAGGCTGTAGATGCAGAAGCACTGACACTGCCGAGTATGGTCATACAAAGAAAAACCAATGACAAGAGTAACACTTTACTTTTAAAAAAAATCTTTTTTTTCATAACCTAACCTCCAAATCAATTGAATTAATAGTATTTTACTATTTATTATTCAACACTTCCCATCTATTCACAAATTGCGTATTTTTCATCCTCCTTCTAGCTTATATTAAAATATATGGGACGTATAGAATTCATCTACCAAATCAATGATTATTGCAATTAATATAATTAAGCATAATGGAATGTGATTATTTAAGATGGCAAATACTAGTATAAATAGTAATTTAATATTAATTTATAGCAAAATAGGATAAAAGTCAATAAATATGCAAAAAAAAATGATAAATTTTAATAAAAGTAAGTTGTGCATTTTAGTTTAATAAAAATATAATGTTTAATATTTTTTTGGGGGGTAAATATAGTAATGAATAATTAATAAATTATAAACCATATAGTTTATTAGATTCAATAATTATTGTAGGTAATCAAACCAAAGGTAAAAAAATGCATCACCCATTAAGGTGGGTTATTGTATATAATGAAAAAGAGGAATCTCCAGTATTTATATTAACAAATAGCTTTGATTTAACCGCATTTGAGGTAGCTAATCTGTATACATACATATGGCAAATTGAAGAATTCTTTAAGTGGATAAAGCAGCATTTAGTTATCAAAGAATTCTTTGGTTATAGTGAAAATGCAGTATTAATTTAAATTCTTACAACACTAATTGTATATGTACTTTTGCTTTTAGTAGAAGAAGAACTAGATTTTCAAGGTTCATTCCTTGAATTAAAAAGGATTTTTATGAATAACCTTTTAGAAGAATATGATGAAGAAATATTTCAACGGTGAAGTAAAACTGGGTAATATTGAAAATATTATAGTAAGGTATTCCAAAAATATTGCGTATTTTATTGGAGTTTTTCTAACTATAATGCCTTCAATTAGATTCTTCTTAATATTAAGTTTTTTTAAGTTGGTTGATCAATCTATAAATACAGGCTAAATCAACCAAGTAAAATTTTTCAAATAGTTTTATGCAATACTACTGAGGTGATGAGATAATGAGAGTATTTGAGTTTTTATCTTATTTGTCGGGACAGTTCTTAACAACTATATTTTTTGATTATAAATATTTACCTATTTACTTGATAATTGGATATATGGTTTATTTAAGATATAAAAGAATTCGGGAGTTTCAAATCGAATATTATGGTGACAAAGTAAAGAAAGGTAAGCAAATAATTAAAGAAACGATACTTATAGGACTAATATCAGGATTTTTTGGTAGTATTGTAATTATTAAATTAGGTATAATTATAAGTAATGACACTTTCGAATACTTATTTATTATTCTAATTGCTTTGTCTTTAATTAATGTAAGATATATTTGTTTTTCATATGCAGCAGGAATATTAGCTTTATTAAGCTTAATATTTGACATTGGTAGTATAAATATACCATCTTTATTATCGTTGACAGCAATTTTACATATTATAAAAAGTATATTAATATATATTGATGGTGGAAAAGAAAGGGTGCCTGTTTTTATTAAACATAATAATAATATTGTTGGTGCGTTTTTAACTCAGAAATATTGGGCAATTCCAATTGTATTTATTAGTCTGGCATCTCAAAATCCAGTTTATAATACAATAAATCCTATAATTATTGATTGGCGCACGTTATTTAATTACGATACAATAAAATTAGCAGTGATTTCATTTGGACTCAGTGGTGTGATTTCTGTTCAAGATTATTCAGATATTGCTATTACAATGCTGCCTGAGAAAAAGGCTAAACAATCAAGTATACAATATTTTGTGTATAGTATAGTTCTTTTCCTATTGGCATTTATATCTCAGAATAATACTTTTATTAAAGTTATAGCATCTATATTTTCAATATTAGGACATGAAGGTATTGTTATATATAATAATTATATGGAAAGAAATAAAGAACCATTGTTTACTTCTGTTTATAGAGGAGTAAGAGTATTTGATATTTTACCTGGTAGTCATGCAGAAAAAATAGGTATTAGAAAGGGAGATATTATTTTAAACATAAATGGCAAGGGTATTCAGACTAAAGGAGGTATAGATGAAATAATAAGCAATTCTCCACCATATATATGGATAGATTTAATTGACTTGGATGGAAATTCAAAAACCTTTGAATATAAAGCTTATCCTGATGGTATTGAAGATTTGGGGATTATAATTATGCCTAGAGAAAAAGAGGTAACCTATAGAACTGATTTTTTTGACAATTTTGTTGTGGTGAGAAATTTAGTAGGAAAATATGGTTTGATAAGTAGAAAAGGGTAAGATTCTAAAACCACCATTTTTTGAATTGATGATACCTTTTATTGGCAGAGTTTCTTATATCCGGCGAAATAGATGATATTTGCTTTATCATATTTTGGTTAGATATTTTTGAAAAAGCACTTTGCAATAATTCTTGCAAGGTTTCTCCATTATCGGGGAAAGTTATAGCCGTATAATTATAAAAATCTTTGAATACAGTTTTTGAATCAGCTAATTTTGAATTAATAGCGGTCACAAGCTTATCTAAGACCAATTTTGCATCTGAATTAGTGGTACAAGGTAATATAATTATAGCATCATTATTAGTATTTAAAAATGATGTATCAGTAGAACGTAAAATATCTATAGATGTATCTATTAATGTATTTGCAATTGAGCTTTGTAAAGAAGCCAAAGCATCATTTTTAGGTATTTCATCTTCTTTTTCAATTCGAATTAGCGACATGAAAAGTAGAGACAAAGGCTGATTCACTCTAGAGGAAAGTTTTATTTCACGTTCAATAAAATTTTCAAATTATAAATTAAAGCTCTGGATATTACATATATCATACAAAAATTCCTTTTGAAATTTAATCATACTCTTTAAAGAACTCTCAAGACGGCTTAAGACATAGGGCTTAACAATGTAATCGTTAACAAATAATTTCGCAGCAGAATTTCTATAATCCAAATTATCAAATTTTGTAGTAATAATTATAGGTGTCCTAACAAAATTAGAATTCTCCCGGATTTTTGTAATAAAAGAAATTCCGGTTTCAGGAACTGGAAAGGCAATATCTATTATAAAAAGATCAATATCAATTAAAGTATCTAACAAATTTTCCAGCTCCACTTGAGTATGAACCTCAGTAATTGAAAAGTTACCTAGTTTATTTAAAAGGATTTTAACTTTTTGTGTTTCATATTTTGAACTATCAATAAGTAATATTTTTCTTTTCATAATAATCAACGTCCTTATTTTTTTATATATTATATATCGGATTAATCGAAAAAAAATATATAATTTCCAAGATATTTAAAAAATGCAAATAAAAAAACCACACAATGTGCGGTTTACAGCTAATATTATCAGGACAACATCTCTTTTAAACTATTAATATCAGTGACAGGAGGATGACAGGAAAAGTTTTCGCAGATATAGGCAGTGGATTTATTATCAATTGTTTTATAATCTTTAATAAATGGTACTAAATTACTTATATCTTTATACTCATCAGAAAATAAAAGAGTACTTGTAAAAGGTATAAATTCTTTATAAATAATATTTAGCATGCTCTGAGTATCTTCGTTTTCTTGATTACCAACCAATACAACTTCTTTTGATGGCTGCAGAGAATATAGAAAAGATGATAATAAAAAAGTATAGGAAGCTGGAGATTGTTCTACTGTATTTGCAAATACTTTAAATTGTTTAGATGCATAATCTGCTAATTTATTATCTCCAGTGAGCTTAAATAGTCGAAGGAAATTAAAGGCTGCTACAGAATTCCCGGAAGGTATAGCACCGTCATATATTTCCTTTGGTTTAGTTATAAGCTTTTCACTATCTATACCGTATAAATATAGACCTCCATTTTCACTATCCCAAAATAGCTTTATTAAATCATTGTTTAGATTTATTGCTTTTTCTAAGTATTCAGGATTGAAAGTAGCCTCATATAGTTCAATTAATCCCCAGATTAGAAATGCATAGTCATCAACATATGCAGGATATGCTGCTTCTCCATCCCTATATCTAGCCATCAATCTACCGTTAGCGCCTTTAAGCTTATCAAAAATAAACTTTACCGCATTTTGGGCAGCAGCTAAATATTTTGGGTTATCAAGAACTCTCCCACTAATAGCCATTGCTGCAATCATTAGTCCATTCCAGGAAGTCAAAATTTTATCATCTTTATATGGATGGATTCTTTGTTTTCTATGTTCAAATAATTTTTCACGACACATAGCAATAAAATCCTTATCATTAGGAGCTATTTCAGACTTTATTAGGTTGGGGATGTTTTGTCCTTCGAAATTTCCTCCTTCTGAAATATTATAGTACTTGCAGAAAATATCTGAGTACTGTTCATCTAAAACTTTATCGACTTCACTTTTATCCCATAAGTAGAACTTACCTTCTTCACCTTCGGAATCAGCATCCTGTGCTGAATAAAATCCACCTTCCTCTGAAGACATATCCCTTATTACATACTCCAATATTTCTCTGGTGATATCCGCATACTTTGAATTGTTTGTAGCCTGAAATGTTTCAACATAAGCTATAGCTAAAAGAGCATTATCATATAGCATCTTTTCAAAATGAGGAACCAACCATTTTTTATCTGTAGAGTATCTTGCAAATCCAAAACCAATATGATCATAAATACCGCCTCTATACATTGAATCCAAGGTTTTTTCAACCATTTCAAGGGCAAAATCATTCTTGCTGGAATACCAATATCTCAGTAAGAAAAACAAATTATGAGGTGAAGGAAATTTTGGAGATATGCTAAATCCTCCATATTTGCGATCAAAATGGGACTTTAAAGTTTCATAAGCTTCATTAATTATATCTTTTGTCAAATTGCCAGCTTGATCAGAGGTTGAGTAGCGATTTAAATAATCGGAGATTTCATTACCAGTACTTAATATTTCTTTTTTGTCTGAACTCCATTTAGTGGTGATTGTGCTTAATACACTTATTAATCCTGGCATTCCATAACGATTTTCTTTAGGAAAATAGGTTCCTGCAAAAAAAGGCTTCATATCATCAGTCATTACTATCGTTAAAGGCCAACCTCCATGGCCGGTTAAAGCCTGACATACAGACATATAAATGCTGTCAATATCGGGACGTTCTTCTCTATCAACTTTTATAGATACAAAGTTGTTATTAAGAATTTCTGCAACTTCTTCATCTTCAAAGGATTCTTTTTCCATGACATGACACCAATGACATGTTGACATTATACACCATAGCTAAGAATAGCCTATGGACACAAATACAGGTTTATCTTCCTTTTTAGCTTTTTGGAATGCTTCTACTCCCCAAGGAAACCAGTCTACAGGATTGTAAGCATGTTGTAGTAAATATGGGGATTTTTCATGTATTAGTCTGTTAGCTTTCTTATGTTTATTATCAATAAATTTTTTCATTATAAATCATCCTTTTCATTAATATTTTTTTATTAATATACCCTTTATTTGTAGTATTATTTATTTTAAATAAAAGATAAATCTTAATAATAGTAAAAGGTTTAAGAAAAAACAATTATATTTTTAAAACTAGATAAATTTTCGAAATTAATTATTTTAAGTTATGATTTTATAAGTGTATCCAATTAAACATTTATTTTGAGTTAATACTCTATATTTTGAATTGGAAATTACGTATGTAAACGTCACTTTTTTGGTTCATCACTGAATTTCGTGTTATAATAGAGCCGATGAACATGAAAATTTAAAATTGATAAAAATTATATTTCACGAGGATGAGTAGATGGAAACAAGTATGATTAGGATCTTTTTGACAGTAGTTGACGAGGGTAGTATAT
>CAYYEC010000057.1:0-2963 GCA_964470745.1 uncultured Eubacteriales bacterium
TGTAGATTTCGCGTAAGTTAAATTGATATGTAGAATCATTTACGCGAAATCTATAGTTAATGAGGTAGATTTGTAACGCTATAAATAGAGTCATGAAAAAGAAGCGTTGCAAACTACTACATATAGCGCACTAAATATTTTACATAATTTTTTGCTTTTTTTGCGTTATATAATTTTAGAAAAGTGATTTCGCACTTATTTTATTTAAAAAATGTAAAGGATTAAGTGCGAAACATATAGTTGCTTGGTTTAAGTTGTTTGTTGACTACTTCTGCCTTTTTAAATTCTCAACTAATATTGGGGGAGCTTTAATGATTGATGCATACACACGTCTTCTTAAGAAAATTGAAGAACATGAAATAAAATGTGATTTAGACCTATTAGAGAAAGCCTATAAGCTTTCTAAAGAGGCGCACACAGGGCAGTTAAGAGAATCAGGAGAGCCTTTTATAACCCATCCTGTTGAAGTTGCTGGAATATTGGCTGAAATGGAAGTTGACTGCACTTCTTTAATTGCTGCCATTCTTCATGATACCATTGAAGATACAACATATACGTATGATCAATTAAAAGACCTTTTTGGAGTTGAAGTTGCAGATTTAGTTGATGGAGTAACAAAGTTAAGTAAAATTCCTTATACAACTAAAGAAGAAGTTCAAGTGGAGAACCTTAGAAAAATGTTTTTTGCAATGGCTAAGGATATTAGAGTAATTTTAATTAAATTGGCTGATAGGCTTCATAATATGAGAACGCTAAAATTTATGTCTCCAGAAAAGCAGCTTGAAAAAGCAAAAGAAACTATAGAAATATATGCTCCTCTAGCTCATAGGCTTGGGATATCAAAAATTAAATGGGAATTAGAGGATTTGTGTTTAAGGTATACTGACTCAAAAGGATACTATGAGCTAGTTGATAAGATTTCAAAAAGGAGAAAAGAGCGGGAAGAATATATAAATCAAATTATTGATACTTTATATAATAAAATAAAAGAGCTTAATATTGAAGGGAAAATAGATGGAAGGGCAAAACACTTTTATAGTATATATAAAAAAATGGTTAATCAAAATAAGACATTAGACCAAATTTATGATTTGTTTGCTATAAGAGTAATAGTAAATTCAGTTAAAGATTGTTATGCGGTTCTTGGATTAGTTCATGAACTATATAAGCCGATGCCTGGAAGATTTAAAGATTATATTGCAATGCCTAAACCTAATATGTATCAGTCCCTTCATACTACCTTAATAGGTCCTGAAGGAATTCCATTTGAAGTTCAGATTAGAACATGGGATATGCATAGAATTTCAGAGGTTGGTATCGCTGCTCACTGGAAATATAAAGAAGGCAGCAAAGGGAGTAGTGATACTGATCAAAAGCTTGCTTGGCTCAGGCAGCTCCTTGAATGGCAAAAGGAAATGAAAGATGCAGATGAATTCATGGAGACCTTAAAAATAGATTTGTTTACAGATGAGGTCTTTGTGTTTACGCCAAAAGGTGATGTAATAAATCTGCGATATGGTTCTACTCCTATAGATTTTGCTTATGCTATCCACAGTGCAATTGGTAATAAGTTGATGGGAGCAAAAGTAAATGGTAAAATAGAGCAATTGGATTATACTTTAAATAACGGTGATATTATTGAAGTATTAACATCTGCTTCTATTAAGGGACCTAGTAAAGATTGGCTTAAAATTGCAAAAACTTCCCAGGCAAGGAATAAAATAAACCAGTGGTTTAAGAAGGAAAAAAGAGAAGAAAATATCCTTCGAGGAAAAGAATTAATTGATAAAGAATTAAAAAAACAGGGATTTACCTATGCAGAGCTTTTTAAGCCTGAGTGGGTAGAAATAGCATTAAGAAAGTATAATTTTCACAGTATGGACGATATGCTTTCTGGTGTTGGATATGGTGGTATAACAGCAAATAAAGTTATATCAAGGTTAAAAGAAGAACACAGAAAAACCTTAAAGCCAGAAGAACTTCAAGAATTAATGCTTAAAAATGCTGCGCCCAAGAAGAATAACAATAAAAAGAAAAAGAATTCTCCTGAAAATGGTGTTATTGTTAAAGGTATTGACAATTGCTTAGTAAGGTTATCCAGGTGCTGCAATCCCGTTCCGGGTGATGACATTATTGGGTATATTACCAGAGGAAGAGGCGTATCTGTCCATCGGCAGGATTGTACTAATGTATCAAATAATATTGATGGAGATGCAAGACTAATAGATGTAAGCTGGTATTCAGCAGAGGATGTTTCATATAAAGCGGAAATAGTAGTTATGGCAAATGATAGGACAGCCTTATTAATGGAAATAACAAATACTATAGGTGAAGCTAAAATTCCTCTTAAAGCCATAAATGCAAGGACAACAAAGGACCAAATTGCAGTTATGAATTTGACATTGGAAATATCGGATACTGAGCAGTTGGCTAAAATTGTAAGAACATTAAAGAAGATTGATGGAGTATTTGAGGTTAATAGAAATAAGCAGTAGAATTGAGAGTTGAGATTGGAGAATTAAAAAGCAATCCAAATTAAAAGGAGTTGATTGAAATTCGGGCTGTAGTACAGAGAGTAGCAAGATCTCAGGTCACTGTGGAGGATGAAGTTATTGGAAAAATTGATAGGGGATTGATGGTACTTCTTGGTGTGGGTAAAGAGGATACGGAAAAGGATATTGAATATTTGGCAAACAAAATAATTAACTTAAGAATATTTGAAGATGAAAATGATAAAATGAATTTGTCATTATTAGATGTAAAAGGTGAATTACTGGTAGTGTCCCAGTTCACTTTGTACGGAGACTGTAGAAAAGGGAAAAGACCTGGATATGATAAGGCAGCAAGACCAGAGGATGCAGTTAGATTATATGATAAATTTGTTGAGTATTGCCAAACCTTTGATGTAAAAGTTGAGACAGGTAAATTTCAGGCAATGATGATGGTAGAGATAAATAATGATG
>CAYYEC010000057.1:2973-12515 GCA_964470745.1 uncultured Eubacteriales bacterium
TAATGATGGGCCTGTAACTTTATTAATAGATAGTAAAAGAGAATTTTAAGAAACCGTTAAAATATAACTCCCTCTAAAATTTCACTGCCAGATTGAATATCTTAATATACGTGAAAAAGAAGAAGTAATATTTTAACTCATTCAGAGGAGTTTAAAAATGATTATAAAATGTTTACCAAATGGAATGTTTGATTCAAATTGCTATATAATTATCGAGAATAATAAAGGAATAATAATTGATCCGGGAGTTGGTTCCAAATATATTCTAGATTTAGTTGAAAAGAATGAAGTTAATATAGAATACATAATTTTGACTCATGGACACATTGACCATATTTGTTCAGTTGATGAGGTTAGAGAGAGTACAAAAGCGAAGGTTTTAATTCATGAAGAAGATGCTGCAGCTTTAACTGACGCACAGTTTAATGGCTCAGTAATGTTTACAGGTGCAAAATCTTTCAAAAAAGCAGATGGTTTTATAAAAGATGGAGATATATTAGATGTTGACGGTTTGACAATAGAAATAATGCATACTCCAGGTCATACTCCTGGTGGAATATGTATTAAAGCTGGAGATAATGTTTTTACAGGGGACACGTTATTTAGGAGAACAGTAGGCAGAACAGACCTTGGTAATGGAAATCACTATGACTTAATTAACTCAATAAAGGGCAAGCTGCTTACTTTAAGCGATACTGTAACAGTTTATCCAGGTCATGGAGAATACTCAACTATAGGATTTGAAAGAAAAAATAATCCATTTTTAATTTAGAAAAACTATGTAAATATATGTTGCATAAGTGACTTTTCAATGAAGAAACGTGCAACATATGAATTAAGGAAAAGGATTTTTTAATACTTTATATAGTAATGTAAAAGGATTGTTGCAAAATATGCAGGTGATTAAATGATATATGTTAAATTACAGGGTCATGATTTTAAATATCAAATAAGTGACATTTTAAAAGCTTTTTTTTACAATGAAGAAATAATTATTTCGAAAGCTGAGCCCCCTGAAGACTACAGGGGGATTTTTATATACAGTCAATTAGATGAGACTAAATCGCAATTAATACTTAAAACAAAATTTGTATTTGAAGGAATTATTCAGCAAGAACTGGAATCGGTGTTAAATTTAGATAATTATAAATATGAAAGAGAGAAAACCAAGTCAATAAAAATGGAACTTAAGCGGCATTTGTATAATTTGTGCAATAAGTTTACCGGGAAAGACCTTCCGTGGGGGATACTGACAGGAATACGTCCGGCTAAAATAGTCCATGCACAATTGGAAGAAGGCTTGTCACAAGAGGATATCTTAAAAGAGTTAAATGAATATTACCTGGTTTCTCATAAGAAAGCAGCCCTTTTATTAAGTGTTGCAAATTCAGAGAGAAAGATAATTGAAAAGACTACACCAAAGATGATAAGCATTTATATTGGAATACCATTTTGTAAATCTACTTGCCTATATTGTTCATTCACTTCTTATCCGATTAATAAATACAGAAATTTAGTCAAGGAGTATTTAAATGCTCTCAGAGCAGAAATCGAATTGACTAATAAAAATATAATAAGAAGTGGATACAAAATACAATCCATATACATTGGTGGAGGTACACCAACATCTATAAATTCAGAGGAAATTGAAACACTATTAAGAATAGTTCAGGATAATTTTGATTTAGAAAATATAGAAGAATTTACTTTAGAAGCTGGAAGACCAGATACTATTGACGAAGATAAACTACTAAGAATAAAAAATAGTAAGGTAAACAGAATAAGTATAAATCCCCAGACTATGAATAATGAGACGTTAAAAGCAATTGGAAGACAACATAGTGTTAAGGAAATTGTAGAAAAATTTCAAATGGCTAGAAGACTGGGTTTCGATAATATCAACATGGATGTAATTGCAGGACTTCCAAATGAGACCATAGAAATGTTTAATAATACATTAAATCAAATCCAAAAGCTAAACCCTGAAAGTTTGACAGTTCATACAATGTCAATTAAAAGAGGAGCTAGACTATGGGAAGAATTGCAAAACTTTGAGTTGACCAATGAAAATGAAATAACAAAAATGATTGATTCGGCAAATGACTTTGCAAATAAATTGAATATGATACCATATTATCTTTACAGACAAAAAAATATCTTAGGCAATCTTGAAAATATAGGATATTGCAAGTCAGGCTTTGAAAGCACTTATAATGTACAAATAATGGAGGAAAAGCAATCTATAATTGCCTTTGGAGCAGGAGCCACAACCAAAGTAGTTTATCCGGAAGATGATAGAATTGAAAGAGCTTTTAATGTGAAAGATGTTGAAGAATATATAAAAAGAGTTGAAGAAATGGTTGAAAGAAAACGAATTTTACTGGAAAAGTAAAATTGTTGATAGGATTTAATGAAAATATTTGCTATTTATATCTTTTTAAGTATAATATTGACAAAAACTGCAGGGGTAGGTATAATGGTCAATATTAGAAAAAGTGTTGATGGGAAAATGCTTGTAAGTTTTCCGTATGATAAAAGGTTAGTAAATGAGATTAAAAACCTAAAAGATTGAAAATGGGATTCGAGCAATAATCATTGGGAGATACCTTATAGTAATAAAAATCTAGGGCAGATTATAAGTCCACTGGATACATTTGACAAACTGATATAACTTTTTTACACGAAACAGGTTCGCAAATACCATGGATTTTCCCGATATTCACGAACAAATATGAACAGAGATTAAAGAGTTATACAAAATCAGGTGCTTTTTTCTCAGGAATGCTTGAAGGTTGTATAAAGACTTTTTTTATTAGAAGGAACTATGTAAAAATTGAGGTGAAAATCAAAATTGGGAAAAATTAAAGAAATCATTCTTCTAAGTATATGTATCATTGTATTTAGTTCTTGTAATAGTGAATTTGATACTATACCAAAGGAACAAAAAGTTATTTTAGAAAAAACAAATCAAATTACTATTGAGGAAGAGGAAGTTGAGACATTAAACCTTGTTTCAGCAAATGATATTAATCGATATGAAGGGGTTTATGAATATAAGTACGAGCATAATACAGAAAGTTTAACTGAAGACCATTACATTGTACTTAAGTATGTAAATGGAACATTACAAGGTACATATTATGGAACAAGTGATGATTTTGATGATGCTCAAGAGGGATATTATCCAGGATTTTTTGTTTCTGATATGAGAAATTTGCAAATTAATGATAATACTATTGTTTTTAATTTACAGTTACGAGATAGTGATGTTTTTACTAAGCCTATTGACTTGAATTATAAATCAAGTCAAGATGTTCCATCAGATGAAAATCCTAAATGGGATATAGGACTAAGAAAGTACAGTCGTGATTATAACGGAGAAATTGTAAATGGCGAAATACAGTTAGAAGTAGAGTTTGGAACACGAGTTTTCAAAAAAATATGGTAAGACAGAGTGCAAGTAGTGAAATGGCATAATACATGGTTTTGCTGATAAAAACATGCAATTTACATCATGCTAATTGAGTAAGTAATATTTTTATTATGATACGAAGATATAGAATGCTCTGTTAGGGGGTTACTGTTTGTTTTGGGGCTGGCTTCGTGGGACATCTGACTTCGTATAACAAAATGTTTGCGCAAGGGTGCCTAGAGGAAAGTTTTTGGGGTCTAGCCAGTCTGGCACCACATTCATTCACTGGGTGCGAAGCACCGCCTCTGAAGTTAGGCTCTGAGGAGCCAGTTCAGGAACGTCGCAAACACGAGACGTTGTGCGAAATCAGATGTGGGCCGCGCATCCGTGCGCGGGAGGATTACTAGGGCTTGGCTTTGCAGTGAATCTATCTATCATAAAACAGATAATTTGAAGAAAAAACAAATACGCTAATGTATCGAGGTGAATTATTTGTATAAAACTTTAATAATAATTGCTGGTATGCCTGCAACAGGAAAAACTACATTTGCAAACTATTTATCCGAAAAAATGCAAGTTTCTTTAATTTGTAAAGACAAATTAAAAGAAATAATTTGGGATAAGGTTCATTATAATACAGATATTCGGTCAGAATCTCAAAAATATGGAAGATTGGCATACGATTTATCTTTTTATTTTTGTGAATCGCTTATGAAAGCCAATCAGACATTTATTTTTGAAAGTAATTTTATGAATCCTTGTCCTGAAATATTAAGTTCAAATGTAATAAAATATGAATATAGAGTAATAACGGTGTTATTTGATGGAGATGTTGAAGTTATACACCAACGTTTTATGAAAAGAGATAATACCAAAGAAAGGCATCCAGGACTTGTTTCAAATAACTATTTTAGTAATTTTGAATATTTTAAGAAAGCTATTCAACCATGTAGAGATTTTAATTATGGAGATAGACATATTATAATAGATTCAACAGATTTTTCCGAAGTTTCATATGACGATATTATAGCGAAAATATTGGAAATAT
Organism: uncultured Eubacteriales bacterium; assembly: GCA_964470745.1. Classification (GTDB taxonomy): domain Bacteria; phylum Bacillota; class Clostridia; order DSM-8532; family CAYYEC01; genus CAYYEC01. The sequence goes on from CAYYEC010000057.1 coordinate 7,434, forward strand.
AATTGAAATGCAATAATTTTATTAAAAAAGAATAGCTTTGGAGATTTAAGGATGGCACATCCGTGTGCCATTCTGAGGGTCGTCTGACTCCGCACAACAGTGGATTGCCATAAGGGTACACTGCTAAAATGATTGGAAAAATAAGTTGTAAAATGATTCGAAATATAATAGAATAATTGGGAAATATAGGAAAGTGCACCACGTCGATTCACTGGGTGCAAGCACCGCTGACGGGTATTTCTTACGGGTTCAGTTCATCGACGTCGGCAATGCTGACGTTCTTTGCAATACGACGGATGCCCGACGTCCTGCCGGGATTTGTGAAAGTAGGTCTTTGCAAGATGTTATTACAAGTTTATACTATTGGAGGTTATATGTGTAAATATAATATAGAGTACAAACATACAATTTCAGTAATTAACTATAATATTCTACGAAAATCTGTTGGATGGTCTGAAATTAAAATTAATCAAGCACAAAGAGGTATAGATAATTCAGCATTTATAGTTTCGGCTGTTATAGAAGACAAGACTATTGGTATGACAAGAGTTGTAAGTGATAGTGGATATATCGTTATAATTGTTGATGTTATTGTTTTACCACAATATCAAGGTAATGGTATAGGGAAAACTATGATGAAAATGGTGATGGAGTACATAAATAATTCTATAAGTAAAGGCGAAGGAATTATGGTAAATTTAATGGCAGCAAAAGGTAGAGAATCTTTTTACAAGAAATTTGGCTTTACTGAAAGACCAAATGATAAATTAGGAGCAGGAATGACTCAATGGATTTTTAAAAATAATTAAGGAGAAAAATTTTGAAAGAAGATTTAGAAAATATTATATATTCTTTAGAAGAGAAATTATTGGAATCTGATACTAGAAGGTCAGCTGAAAAGATAGCAGAGTTACTTTCTGAAGATTTTTTTGAGTTTTGTAGTTCAGGTAACATATGGTATTATAATGTTAATGACATAATTGACTCTAATGTAAATGAAAATACTATTAAGTGGGAAATCAAAGATTTTAAAGTTAAGCTTTTAGCAGATGGCTTAGTACTTGCTACTTACAAAGTTATTAAAAATGATAAGAAAATAGCTGAGAAAAAATATTCTCTCAGAAGTTCGATATGGAAATATCTTAATGGCAAGTGGAAGATGGTGTTTCATCAAGGAACACAAACTAAAAAATTATAAAAGTTATAACTGTAGCGTAAAGTTTAAGGAAGCCACGTCTTTGTGGCTTTCTGAATAACGGGTCGTCGTACGGCAAAGAACAATGCATTTGTATGAAGGGCATAGTATGCCTTTGAAGTTTTTATTGATTAATAATCAACATTAAGTGCGGACAGGAGATTATTAATATATTGTTCTATTAGCAAAAATGGGGGGTTGAAATGATAAAAGCTCTGTTCTTTGATTTAGATGGTACGCTGTTAAACAGTGAACGAATAATATCCCAACAAACAAGATTTACTCTTGAAAAATGCAAAAAAAGCGGAATAAGACTCTTTATTGCTACTGCACGACCACCGCTTTTAGACCAAATGCTTTCATGGGATGAAAAGACATTGTCTCTTTTTGATGGAGGTGCATATTATAACGGAGGCTGTATAAAAATAGATGAGCAAAAAGATTACAAGTTTGTTTCCGATGAAATAGTCCAGAAAACTATAAACTGTGTTTGTGAATATGATAATCTCAATGTTGCATTGCAATTGGATGGAGAAAAACATGCGTTTAGGTTTCCACTTGAGGATAAAGCTTACAAAAGCTGGGGTGTAACTGCTGAATCGATACTTTTATTACACCAAATCGAAGGTCTAAAAACAATAAAAATACTTATATTTTATGCAAACCTGATAGATTCCGTGACACCATTAAAAAATGAACTGATTGCTTCTTTAAAAACATTATGTCATAATACAGCACAGTTTTATTTGACCGACAAGGGTAAATGTGTTCAAATAATGGGACGGACTGTTAATAAATTGAAAAGTATAGAAAAAATCCGAAAATGTTTGAGTTTTGAAAAAGATGAAATAGCAGTTTTTGGTGATGACGTTAATGATATAGAAATGCTGTCAGAATACAAGTATAGCGTTGCTATGGGAAACGCTGAAAGTCATGTGAAAGATACAGCAAAATATATAACTTGTGATAACAATAGTGATGGTATTCATTATGCCATACATAGCATTTTCCGACTTATATAACGGTATTCTTGCTTGGATTTACTAGGGTGAGGCTTTAGAGAGATTATAATAGTTATAGAAAAATAGGTTAGTGGGAGGGGTACTAATGGAAGAAAAGATTGCAATAGAAAAAAGTATAGAATTAGTAAATAACTCAAAGATTGCTTTTTTGGGATCAATAGATAACAAACAGTTTCCAAATATTAAAGCTATGCTTAATTTAAAAACAGATGGAATAAAAAAAATATGGTTTAGTACAAATACTTCTTCCAAAAGAGTTGATAGTTTTAGAAAAAATCCAAAAGCTTGTGTTTATTATACAGATACTGAAAAGTTTATGGGTCTAATGCTTATTGGGGTTGTTGAAGTTCTTCAAAATGAAGAATCAAGAAAAAAACTTTGGTTTGATGGATGTGAAAAATATTATCCAGGAGGAATCAATGATCCAGATTATTCAGTTTTATGTTTTACTGCTGAAAAAGGGAATTTTTATCACGGACTAAAGAGTATTGACTTTGACATTAAGTGATTATTTTAGGAAGCGACGTCCTGTCGCTGATTGTATAAGAGGAGATATGTAGTATATGGGAGATATATTATGAAAGACTTATTTTTAGTTGAGCCTAATAAGAAATATCAAAAGAGTTTTGAAAATTATGCTCTAACATACAAAAGAATAAATGATGAACATTATTTTAGTAAATATAAAAAAGCATTAGAAAATTTCCAAGATTATTTAAAGGACTTGTACAATTATTCCAAGGGAAATGACATGCCTCAAAGAGAGGTTATAACTTCAACATTCTGGTTAATTGATAAAAAAGAAGTTGTAGGAGTAGTGAGAATTAGACACCAAGATGTAGATTGTGCTGGTCATATAGGTTATGATATATCACCAGAGTGTAGAAATAGAGGTTATGGTTTTCAGATTTTAAAATTGGCATTGAAAGAGGGTATAAAGATAGGAATAGAAGAAGTAATTTTAACTTGTAATATAGACAATATAGCTTCAAAGAGAATTATAGAAAAGAACAATGGTAAATTATTAGGAACCATTTTTGATGAAGAGGAAAATGAATATATGTACAAATATAGTATTACGTTAACAACTAACTAAATTTCTTTCAATTTTTATTCTTAATAATGTGCAATAGAGTGTAGATAGGTTTATGCAATGGTGCGACGTCCTGTCGCACTCTGAACAAGCGGGGCGTGTGGCATCAGAGAACAATGCGTCTGCACAAGAGTGCGGAGGGTAAGGCTCTGGAGAAAAGCCGTACCACATCCACTGACCTAAGATAGGAGTTATCTAAGGTCAGTGGACGTTGAAGACAGGGAACGCTAAGTGCAATTGGTCGCAGTACCGAGCATCCTTGCTCTGTTTTACTTAGGCAAGCCTTATAAACTTATTTTATAGCATTATAATATAAAAAAACCATAGATAATTTTTGACTAAAAGGAGTTAGTAAAATGAGTATTAATATTTGGAATAAACTGTACGACAAAGCAAAAGTCGTTCAAAATCCTAAAAAAATTTCACCTTTTATTAATGCTGGTGGTGTTGCTGCAGCAATACTAACTAAAAAAGGGAATATATACGTTGGCGTATGTATTGATACTGCCTCAACATTAGGGATGTGTGCCGAGAGGAACGCTATTGCTAATATGATAACTAATGGAGAAAGCGAAATTGACAAAGTTGTTGCTGTTATGCCAAATGGGAATGTAGGTTCACCATGCGGAGCTTGTAGAGAATATATGATGCAACTGGATATAAATAGCTGTAACATTGAAATTTTATTAGATTTAGAATTGTGTAAAACAGTAAAGTTAAAAGACTTGATACCTGATTGGTGGGGATACAATAGATTTAATAAAAATTCATACGGATGATTATGTTTTTCTGGAAGTATAATGATAAAATGGGAAAAGGAATGACTTAAAGAATTTAAATTAAAGATTATATATTTGATTTAATATGTCTTTGGAGTAGCGCTTAAGGGGTTCCTGTCCATGGTCGCCTCTGGATAACGGGGCGACCAACAGCACTTAACAAAGTGTCTAAGTTAAAGGCAAAGCATGAAGAAAGCCTCTGTAGAAGAACATGAAGTAATTCTGCCCACAGCACTTTATACTAAGATAGGAGTTATCTAAGTAAAAGTGCCGTCTTAGACACAGAACGTTCTCCGAAACCACACGCAAAGGTCGCCACATCCGATCGCGGATTGTGAAAGTGAGGCTTTGAAGTTTTGATTAATTGGTATCAGTACTAAATTATGCAGCTAAATGAATCTATATTTCAGTTTAAGGTCATATTTTTGAGAAGCGAGGTAATGAAAGTGAAGGAAATAAATATTAGGGGAATTAGAACAGCAGATTATAACGATATTTATTTGCTTAATCAAGAATTAAACCCCAAACTACATCAATTTTCAGCAGAAAAAGTAAAAAAGCGGATTGATTATATTCTTAAAAATACAAGAGATATCATTTTCGTTAGTGAACAAAAAGATGAGGTAATAGGATATATTCATGGAAGTCCATATGAATTACTGTTCTCAGATTCGTTGATAAACGTTTTAGGGTTTGTAGTGAAAGAAAAGTATAGAAATAATGGTGTTGGTAGTATGTTGATTAGGTACCTTGAAGGTTGGGCAATTAACAAAAGATTTTCTGGTATTAAATTATTAACACATCCAAGGAGAGTTAATGCCCATAGGTTCTATGAACGACATGGGTATATTCACACAAAGGACCAAAAGAATTATATGAAAATGTTCAATTGATTATACTGACAAGAATTAATATGCAACCTAACTAACCAATATTTTATCTGGTATCAGTAAAGCATTATTATGAGGTAGTATTTTAAATATTGTCTAAGGG
>CAYYEC010000058.1:0-12433 GCA_964470745.1 uncultured Eubacteriales bacterium
GTCTTACAGTATCCCATGAAGTGGCGTTCATTACTGTGCCTTCATTCCCTGCTGAATTTACAACACCTGTCCTCATAAATGCATTGGTTAAGCCTCTATATCCACCTACAGCTACGACATTTGAAGAAAATACCGAAGAATTTCCGTTTACTCCTATTGCATCCCTTGCCATTAACCCAAATGCTTCTTGATTATCAGGGGTTGATTTAGCAAACTCAATAACCTTGATATCTGCGGATAATTCAAAATTGTCCTCTGCTGCATCTATTTCAGTATAATAGTAAGATATACCATCATGCGCTCCAGTAACTTTACCTGCTGTATTACTACCTACTAATAATGATTTAAGTGTAATTGTACCCTCAGCAGTTCCAGAATTTGAAGGTTCTATTATGTTTCTGGATAAATTTGTAGACTGGCCAAATACAATAGATTTCCATTCATATGTAGTTTTTTCCCTTACTGTTACAGGGAAAGTAATAGCTTCAAGTGAAGAATCTACTGGTTTTACAGTAATATCATGTATTCCTGGAGTGCTGCTGTTAAAATCAGATGTATCAATAGTATACTCTTCGGACGTAAGAACTTCACTATCTGAATTGTCATATATTTTGGAAACAACTATTCCATCTGATTTAAACTCATCTCCTACATAATAAGTTGTTTTTGGAAGAGTAGTAACCGCAATCGCTGTTAATTCTCTTTCCTTAACAGTTAAAACTAAATTGATGGTTTCACCTTTACAGGAAATAACCAGTGTCTTCTCTCCTGCTGTTTCCGTATCAAACCCTGAAGTGTCTACTTCATACTCATTGTCTTGAAGCATTACTTTTCCATCACTGTATAGTGCATTTATTACCATACCTGTCAGATCCAGTGTATCTCCAATATAATATAGTGTCTTTGTAGGCACTCTTGTTATTTCAAGTCCCTGAATTGAAGAATTATTTACAGTTACCTGAAAACTTGTTGTAATAGACTCATTTGTATTTAGTGTAACAATCACCGTTTTATTTCCGGCAGTACTACTGTCGAAACCTGTTAGTGTATATTCAGTAGGCTCAAGTGGCATAACAACACCTGAATTGTATTGTCCATTTATTACCATACCCAGTGTATCAATTTGATCATCTAAATAATAGGTAGTCTTGGCTGGTGTATATAAAACACTTATTCCCGTACAAGCTAAAGGAATTACGCTCACATCAAATGAAGCTGTTTTTCCTCCATAATTTACAGTTACAGTCTGTACCCCATCAATAGAATTATCAAAACCTGTAATAACGCAATTATCTGAATCAATAACTTTAGTAGTATTATCATCAAATGTTGCTGTTACTTCTAAACCTGTCAAGTCCAAATCCTGGCCAACATAATAATCCACCTTAGAAGGTTCGCCTGTAATTGATATATCACTTACTGTTGTTACAAGCTCAATGTCTGAAAATGTAACTTGTGTATCACGTGCAGCGAATAAACCTAAATAAAACTTATTACCAGTGAAGAAATCAGTTGAATCTATCACAGTTGTTTGAGAATCAACACTAACAATACATTTATTATCAGTAGTCTTAATAATACGAAGTGAATAGCTGTCATTTGCTTCCGGAAGCTCGTCATACAACAAGATTCGTGAATCTGAAGTCATAGAATCTCCATTTCTATAAAATGCCTGAATCGTCTGATATACTGCTCCTGCTGCCACAAAGTTTGACTTATGACCCGATGAATCACCGTCAATTCCAACTGTATCTCTTAGCATTAGACCAAATGAAACTTGATTGTTACCTGCTTTGAAACTATCAACATTAGCCTTGGCTGTTAACTGAAATGGCTTGCTTGAATCCAATGGAGTATAATAATAAGCCACCCCATCCGAACTACTGGAAATTTTACCTTTTCCGTTAAGACTCGCTGCAGTTACGCTTCCGTCAGAATTAACAGTTATACTATTGTCCGTAGAATTGGTACTACTTCCAAATATACGTGATTGCCAAGATGGAGCTGTCGGGATGAAATCAGCAGCATATGTAATAGGGTCAGATATATCTGATGTCACTGAGTCACTGCCTCTATATGCTGTAACACTAAATTTATAAACTTCACCCTCTACCAAGTCAGTAATACTAGTTGAAGCTGTTTCAATATTCTTTATACTTTTATCATCTAGAATTTCATTAGCACTATCCAATACACTAACATTATAATAGACAGCTTCAGCCACTGTAGACCAGCTTAAAGAAACTACGCCATCATTTAATGTTGCAGTAATTGTAGGTTTTGAAAGAGGCAATACAAAATCCACTGCTGTAGGCGTTATAGCAGCTTCTGATTCATTACTGCCTGATTTACCAGTTACTTTAAAGCTATATGAGCCACTTGATGTTGGGGCATATGTATAATCAAAAGGTGGTACTGATGTTGAATTTGTTGCGTATGTGTAGTTACTTACTGTTGTATACTCTCCACCATTTTTAGAAGCCTCAAGTAGATAGCTTGTTGACGAATCTGTGGCTAATGTACCTCCTGTCCAGGATAAGTCAATTTCATTATCACTATTTAATGTAGCTGTTAGATTGGCTGGAACTGGAGCAGATCCTGATGGGATATTGCCATCTGAAGATGATGCATTTGAGTCAAATATAACAGTAGTTCCCTGGCTTACTAATATATCACTAAATTTGATAGTAGCTGAACAAACAGCCAAACCCACATTCAAAGTACTTGCAGCCAAATTTGTTGAGTCTGAATACCCTGTTGATTCATTATTATACATTGAAGTCCATGTAGTACCATTTGTTGAGTAGTATCCATTAAGGACATTTCCTGTTCTTGTTACCTTAAGGTAATAAGCAGTAGGGTTGCTAATTACGGAAGATACTTTATTATCTCCAGTTGTTCCACCCTTCATCTGTGAACTATTACCTATAAATCCAGAATAAAAGTATCTTTTATAAGCAGCTAGTGATGTAGAATTATTAGGTCTTAATACCATACTGAATGCAGGTGAATCATAAGCTATACCGTTTTTAACCATGATTATTGCTCCGGCATTGCTATTAGTACTTGCTAATTCTTCTGCTACAAACGATGATACTTTGGCTGAAATTTCAAAATCTCCAGATACAGGTATATACGTATATACAACATTGTCATCATTACTTTGAAGCTTTCCACCATCTAAAGTCATTTCCAATTTACCATTTGAGTAGTCTGAGCTGCCATTTGCTATGCTTACATTACTACTACTCATTTCTACTGTAGTCCAGTCATTTGGAGGTGTACCTCCAGCCGCCATAGCCTTCTGTGGCGCAACTAATTGGATTCCCGTAAACATTCCAACAAGCATGAATGCTACAAGAATCCAACTGATTTTTCTTCTTACATTACACATATTTTACCTCCTTTTAATTGATAAATATTATTACATTTTACTCGAATATTAATAGGTCTTATTCTTTCACACTCCTTTCCATTAAAGCTCAAAACACTACGCTTTGATATATTTTACCTATTATTGAAATGATCGAATTACTACCAGCACTATTTATGTATACTAAATACAAATTTTCTATTTTTATAGCTTCTGTTCTAGATATACATGCTGCCGTAGTTTGCTCTTAACAATTATTTAATTTATATGAGAAATAAATTTATGTCATGTCTCTATTACTTCATTAGTATTGTAAATATTCACACTATAAGAATACATAATTATATATTTAAATGCTTTGTTACATATATTTTCAAAGATTTATTTGTCCTAATTATTTAATTATATTGAAATGAACTCATATAACTTATTATAATATTTTTTTCTTCACAAAATCTTATCATATTTTGCCTAACTATAATAATTCTTACCATATCTTGCCTTCTAAATATTATCGTGTAAAAACTTAAGCAAAGGAATTAAGAACGTTTTAATTACAATAATAATATTATGTTAATAACTACAAATAATTCGGAGGTAATGTATTATGTATCCCACACCATATTGTAACAACAATCCTATGTCATATTCTCAAACAGAATGCCTGTGCATGCCTAAATTAGCTCAAGCATATGTTCCATTTCAACATTTGACATGTATATATACACCAGTAGAAGGACTAGACAAAGGAACCATATTCCCAGAATTATACAGCCCTTATGATCAATGCATGAAACCATGTGAGCAAAAATAAGTGGAGGTGTTAATTACAATGTATAATAATCGTCAAGAACTACTTAAAGAAATAATGGCCTGTGAATTTACTTTGATAGATTTAAATCTATATCTTGATACTCATCCCTATGACCAAAGAGCTATTTATATTTTTAACAACACTGTACAAAAAGCAAGAATGCTTCGAAACACATATGAGAGAATGTATGGTCCATTGACTGCATCTGCATCTAACAATCCAGCAAAATGGCAGTGGATTGAAAGTCCATGGCCATGGGAATGTTAATGGAATTAAGAATTGAAATTTAAGGCTGAGACTGAGGTTAAGGTTGCTTTTCTCCTTGCCTACCGCTCATAGCCTATAATAATGGAGGTATATTATGTGGATTTATGAAAAAAAATTAGAGTATCCTGTTAAAATAAAAAATGCAAATCCCAAAATGGCAAAATATATAATAACCCAATATGGCGGGCCGGATGGAGAACTTGGTGCATCCCTTAGATATTTAAGCCAAAGATTTACCATGCCTACAGATACAGCAAAAGGTATTTTAAACGACATTGGAACAGAAGAATTAGCTCATCTTGAGATGGTTGGATCAATGGTATATCAACTGCTAAAAGGAGTCCCCCCTAAAGTTCTTGAACAAGAGGGTCTTGGATCATACTATACTGAACATGGTCGGGCTGTATATCCAATGAGCGCAGCTGGAGTCCCATTTAATGCAGCTGCTTTTCAATCAAAAGGCGACCCTGTTGCAGATCTCGTCGAGGATCTTGCTGCAGAACAAAAAGCCAGAGCGACTTATGAAGCATTAATCAACCTTGCTGATGACCCAGATGTAATTGATCCATTAAGATTTCTAAGAGAACGTGAAGTAGTTCATTTCCAACGTTTTGGCGAAGCATTAAGAATTGTACAGGATAAATTAGGTGAAAAGAAATATTATTAATTAACGAGGCTGTGAGAAACAGCCTCAACATTTTTACTTACTTTATAATCGTGCTTGCTTATTATTTAATCATTCCTTAGAAATCTTCTTTTAATCTATCTAAAGATAATATCTTTGTCAGAAGCAATTTTATTTCACTTGAATTAAAATCTTCTTTAACAAATTCAATATCTCTTATTATTTCTTGAACCTCATCTTCCTTTTGCACAATAATATATTTAATATCAGTATAAGTAAATAACAGCTTAAATGCATTTTGAATTTTACTATTAAATTGATTTTTAACATTTCCATCTAAATACTGTTGAGGCTTTAAAAAAGGCTGAATATCCTTTTCTCTCATTTTATAATAGTCTGGTATGTATCTCCATTCTTTTTCATTATAAAATCTAATTTCTTCTCCATAAAAACCTTCCCCATTCCATTTCCTCCCTTTATATGGTTTAAGATACTTTAAGAAAAAAATCAGTCTGTTTCCTATTTCATTTAGCCTTCTTTTTTCCTCATTTTCTTCACAATTTTCTTCTATCGCATATGGAATAGAGTCCATCAAGCAATCTTTAATTATTTTTATAGGATTTGAGTCCGGAAGTTCATACATTACCGGATTTATTCCATTTTGCTCTCCCCATTCTTTAGTTAATCCAATAGCATACCCACCAAAATTATGCACATGCATTTGAATCTGTGCCAAAGGTATATCACAAAAGCAGACCATTGGAAAAGCTATATCAGTAGAGATAAATCCATCTATTTTTTTGTATAAATCAAAGTCAATATTCTCAATACAATAACTTGGAAAGAAACCGTTTTTTATAATATTTATAAGATTCTCTCTCTTCCTGGTAAAATGAAATAAACTATTAGCACTAATATTCATTGTATATCCTCTTTCGACTTTATTCTCTTTAATATAAATTATAGTAAACCTGCATTTCTATTTTCTACGATATCTCATCTCTTTTATTATGTGGATATTTATTAAAAGTATATATAAAATTAGATATAAGCTGTTGGAATTTTATTTCATTAAAATTTAATAGACATATATCAAAAAAATAAAAGGCACAAGTTTAAATATATTATCAAACTTTTTGCCTTTTATTCAAAAACTAATATTTTAGCATTCCTTAAATATGTTTTTATATTACTCCTCTTTGTCTTTTGCGCCCGCGTAATCTTCCTTTATATTAACATTACTTGCAAATATAGGTCTGTTTAAAACATCTAAAATTTTATATGAAATTAAGCTTAACATTATCACAATAAAGAATACTACAGATGTATAGTAATATGCTTTTAAAATAATATCCATTGATTTCAATAAGAACTCTATAGTATCTACAATAAAACTGCCTGGTATTTCTAATAAGTTATATAGAATTATCATGCCATCTGACAAAATTTCTGGCAACTCAGATATCTTAGCTGATTGAAAACCTTTGGCATTAACAAATATTAGCATAAATAGAATTGTTAAAATTATGGTACCACCCATATACATAAATGCTATTCTCGTATCTTTTACTTTCTTTTTCACACTTTCAAAATTTCTGATTTTAGACATAATTCCAGCTTCAAAATTTTGTGGAGGCTCAACAATCTCTCTAGCATTTAGCACTTCAAAAACTTTTTCCATTTCTTCAAATTCTTTTTTACAACTTATACATGTTTTTAAGTGTTGTTTAAACTGAGCTGATTCAATATCATTTGCACTAGACTCTAAATATTTCATCATATACTCCTGATTTAAATTACAATTCATAAGACCTCCTCCTTTCTTTCACTTAACAATTTGTCTTTCAACATTAATCTTGCTCTATATAGCCTATTTTTAACAATTGAAAGTGGTTCATTCAATATCTTTGTAATCTCATCATATGACAACCCGTTTTTATGAAATAAAATAATTGGTATTCTATATTTTTCTGGTAAACTAACAATTGCTTTTTTAATCTTTTCTCTCTGCTCACTTTTTATATATGCCTCTTCAGGGGTATCTACTGAGTCTGCTACCCCTATCGCTTCTTCCATTGGAACAGAACTAACTCTGCGTTTCCTTAAAATATCCAGGCAAAAATTTGTAGTTATTTTGACAGACCAAGTAGAAAACTTATACTCGGGATTATATCTATTCAAAGCTTTATATATTCTTATAAAAACCTCCTGCGCAATATCATTTACTTCTTCCTTATTGTTTATTAGATTATAAACTACACTATATATTAATTTTTTATATCTGTTAATTAGCTCTTCAAAAATCTCACTGTCACCAGCTAAACATTTCTCAATTATTTGAACATCAGTTAATTCCACTTCACCACCACCTACAAATCCCGCAATAAAAACTTATACGCAAAGAACCCATTCGTTTTTGTTTCTCTCATCTCACTTCGAGGAATCCCATAAGAAAAAAATTAATTTTTTTATCGTAATCAGCTTACTCCTCTATACATTTACTTCAATTTAACTTACACGAAATCTACACCTATAAAACTCATTAAACGAACAGATATCAGTATTGGTTTAATGTAGAATTATTTGTGCATTTAATATAATAATGCTAATATACATAAATACGCTATATATATTATAAAGTCTGGAAAAAAATATTTTTTATTTTGATAACATTAATAGGTGGTATAAATAATTATAGCATACCTTTATTTATATATAAATAACAATATTTAATTAAATTTTTGTTAATAATTACCCATAATTAGAATTATGTTTATTTAATGTTGCTATTCAAAAAATTTTTATATATAGTATAATTGTAAATATATATTGCTTAAAGTCATAAAATGAAATAATTATGCAATACATTAAAATAATTGTTAATTTTATTATATTTTAAGGATAGGAAATCATATGAAAATAAATAATAAAACAAAAAATACCTTATTAGTCAAAAATTGTTGGTGTGCAAATAGTTTTTTAAAAAGATTTTTAGGCTTAATGGGAAAACATCATTTGGAAGATAGTAGTGGTCTAATACTCGTACCATGTAATTCAATACATACTTATTTCATGAGATTTTCAATTGATGTTATTTTTGTAAATAAAAATAATAAAGTTATATATTTACTAGAAAACTTTAAGCCATGGAAACTATCTAAAATAATTAAAAATTCTGCTAGTGTTATTGAACTTAAAGGAGGTACAATCAAAGAAAGTCTAACATCTGTTGGAGATACATTGGAAATTATTTAAAATATTAAAAAATTATTTCTCCAATATATATCCCATGCTTTAAGATGTAACATTTGCTAATGTAATATAAAATCAATGCATTTAGAAATTATCATACGTAAATTATCAGGGGGGTATAATGTAATGAATTTTAAAAAATTTTTGAGTCAAGTTGGTGAATCACTTAAGATACAATCTAAAAAAATAGTGTCCTTAAAAACGTCCCATCAGGTCAATACAGGTAGGATATCAAATAATACTTTAGCCGGCAGTTTTTTATCTAAACTTACATATCTTGGTGTAATACTAAGAGTTACTAAAATTCGTTCCAGACTTATTATATCTTTCTTGTTTTTAACGCTCATTCCTTTAGTAATTATAGGAAGTATTTCCTATTCAAATTCAAGTAAAGCCATTGAAGATAAAATCAGTACATACTCTATTCAAGTCCTAAATCAACTCACCAGAAACATCCAATTTCAACTTAATACCCTAGACAACTCAATTCAAGAAATTTCTTTTGATAGTGCAATTCAGAGTAATTTAGGATATGTATCTGAAATGGCTGCATTTAAAAAACTATCGTTTATTAGAGAAATAGAGGATACATTAAATAGAAAGTTTACTATGTCTAACAATATAAAAAAGATATCAATATATAGTGAAAATGGTGCTATGCCTGTAATTACCTTTGGCGATGTAAATATACATGAGGATAGCGATTTGATAAAAACAATAAATGAAAATTTGAATAACATCAAAGGGTCATCATATTGGTTTACACTTGATGATTCTGAAAACTATATTTTTCTTGCACGTCGTATAAAATCTTTAGCTATAGGAAACAATATCGGAACTATACTTGTTGTAGTCGACCAAAAATATATTTCAAGTATTTTTGAAGGAATGGATTTAGGTAAAGGTTCTCAAATATTTATGCTAAATAAAAATAATAAAGTAATCTCAAGTATGGACTCAAATATACCTTATGGAATACAGTTTCAAGGCGCAAATTTGGCAGACTTGCTAAATCAGAACATTGAAAAAAATAAAACTCTTTCAAGTGAAAAACAAAAAAATTATTATACGACACCAATAAATAATAATCGTTATTTAGTTTCGTATTCACCAGTTATAACTGATAAGTGGTATACAATTGCTACTGTACCATTTACCTATCTTAGTTCTGAATCAAAAAAAATGGGATATCATATATTAATTTTGGGTATTATTCTTCTTGCTATTTCGATTTTGTTTTCTGTTACTATTTCTTTAAGTATCTCTTCACCATTAGACAAACTTGTATCTCTAATGAGAGAAGCAAAGAATGGCAATTTAACAGTTAAAGTGACTGATAAGAGTAAAGATGAAATAGGGGACGTTGTTAGAAATTTTAATGATATGTTGGAAAATATGAAATCTCTTATTTCAAAGACCAGAGAGTCTGCTCATAATGTTTTATCTTCTTCTGAAAAGATGCTAACCTCTTCTGAACAGTCTTATCTTGCAACAGAGCAAATTGCAATGACAATTCAACAGGTAGCTAAAGGTTCTTCTGACCAAGCTGAAGAAGTATCTCAAAGTGTAGATTATATGAATATCCTTTCAGACGGAATAAATAAGGTTGAAAATGATATGAGAAATGTTTCTAATGTTATATCAAATACTAAAAATTTAAGTACAAAAGCAATTGCTGCTGTGAAACAATTAAATGATAAATCGACAAAAACAAGTACTGCATCTGAAAAAATTGTCCTGGATATTAACGGATTAAACTCTGATATGAAAGAAATTAAAAAAATAGTAAAATTAATCGTTGGTATTGCAGAGCAAACCAATTTATTATCTTTAAATGCAGCAATAGAAGCAGCACGTGCTGGAGAAGCTGGAAAAGGCTTTGCTGTTGTTGCTGAAGAAGTTAGAAAGCTTGCAGACCAGTCAAAAGATGCCTCAGTTATGATTAACAATATTATCAATTCAATAAACCAAAAAACTGAAATGACAGTTGAAGAAGCAAATAATTCTATTAGTATAATAAGGGAACAGCTAAATGCTGTTGAAGAAACAGATAATGCATTTAACACTATCTTCAGTTCAATGGAAAGTATTTCTACTCACATAAATGATATGGAAAAATCAGTTAAAGAAATGTTAAATGCAAAGGAAAGATCTTTAGAATCAATGGAAACCATATCTGCTGTTTCTGAAGAAGCTGCCGCTACTGCCCAAGAAGTTTCAGCCAGTACTGAACAACAAATGGCAGGAACAGAAATCCTTACTCAGCTTGCAAAAGATTTATCTAAAATGGCTGATGAACTTGGTAAATCAATATCTACCTTTAAAACAGAATAAAACAACTAAAAAAATGTGCTAGATAATTTAAATTACCTAGCACATTTTTTATTTACTATTAATCTTTTCCAAAACAAGTGGCCTATTACGTGTATTGTTCATAGTATGCAGACCACAAATAGAGAAAATGGATTTGTAACGTTTTAATAGAACCATGAATTTGATGCGTTACAAACCACTAGCTACAGTCTGAGCAAATCTTTTCAGCTTTTCATATATTAAATAATTAACTGATTTTTTTGGATAATCCCCATCTTCATTTTTACTGCCAGCTTCAACTCCTGTGAGTAGCTCAATACCTTCATCAATTGTTTTTACAGGATAAATATGAAACTGTCCATTTTTAACAGCATCAACTACCTCATCATTCAGTACCAGATTTTTTACGTTTTGATGTGGAATTATTACTCCATGTTCTCCATTTAACCCCCTGGATTTACATAACTCAAAAAACCCTTCAATTTTGCTTGTAGCTCCACCAATTGGTTGTATCTCTCCTCTTTGATTTACAGAACCTGTAACAGCTATACCTTGCTTTATAGGCAATTCAGATAAGCTTGACAATAAAGCATATAACTCAGCACTAGAAGCACTATCGCCATCTACTCCACTATAGAGCTGCTCAAAACAAAGGCTGGCAGATAATGAAAGAGGTACTTCCTGAGCATATTTTTGACCAATATAGCCACTTAGAATGAGCACCCCTTTAGTATGTGAAGTACCACTCATTTCTACTTCTCTTTCAATATTAACAATCCCTCTTTTTCCCATATAAGTCGTAGCTGTAATTCTAGAAGGCTTTCCAAAAGCATAATCACCCATATCGAGGATAGTCAAACCATTTATTTGTCCAACTACAATACCTTCCGTATCTATTAAAATAGTTCCATCTTCTAAAAGCTCCAGAAGCTTTTTATCATATTTATCAGATCTATACTTTTTTTCTACAATTGCTCTTTTTACATGTTTTTCACTAACAAATTTACAGCCTTCAATTTCTGCCCAAGTACAAGCTTCACTAAGTAAATCAACAATTTCACTAAATTTGGTTGAAAGCTTGCTCTGGTCTTCAACTAGTCTTGTACTATAGTCAATCACCTGCGCTACTCCTGATTTGTCAAAATGTGGCGTATTTTCTCTTCTACAAAAAGAACTTATAAATTTTGCAAGCTTTTTAATATTTTCATTTGTTCTATCCATTTCTGCATCAAAATCAGCCTTAATTTTAAATAATTTTTGAAAGTCCCTATCATTTTCATAAAGGTATTGATAAATATATGAACTTCCAACTAAAACTACTTTTACATCAGTAGGAATAGCTTCAGGTTTTAATGTTGATACTGTTACAAGCCCCATCTGATCTTTAATATTTTCAATATTGATTTCCTTCGTCTTTATAACTCTTTTAAGAGCTTCCCATGATTGCAAATTAGACAAAAGATCCTTTATCTGAAGAATAATAAATCCCCCATTAGCTTGATGCAATAAACCACCTTTAATCATGGTAAAATCAGTAGACATTGTACCAAATTCATTTTCATATTCCAATTTTCCTAATAAATTATAATAATTTGGGTTATAATCTATTATTACTGGAGCACCCTGCAACTTGCCATTATCCACCAACACATTAACCTTATATTTGTCTGTCGGAGAATTTTCATTCCTCCTAGCCCAAGGCAAAACCATTTGCTGCTGGTCATCTAGAGCGTCATCTTCTCTAAAATCATCTAAATTCTCTAATATATCCTTTTGTACAGCTTCAAGA
>CAYYEC010000059.1:0-12413 GCA_964470745.1 uncultured Eubacteriales bacterium
CAATTTTAGTATACGAGAATAAATTACCAATTAACAGACAAAAAGTTTGCAACTTTTATCTTATTGCAAACTTTTTAATAATTATTATCTTTAAGAATACAAATTTATTGATTTCTTTACTCTACTTACAATCTCGTCAACCATTTTCCGGGGCGAAATTACTTTTACGTATGGTCCAAGTGATATAATACTCCGAATTAAGTTTTCCTCTTCAAATAAATAATAGTTAAGCCTTATTTCATACTTACCGTTTCCTAAATCTCTAGCTGTTCTTTCCATTCCAGAGAAGCTCATAAAACACCTTTCCATGGCCCCTTTTTTATCAATTACCTCCAGTATTATAGGTTCTTCAGAATACTTTTGTTCAAATAACAGTTTTTTTGCAGCTTCTCTATCTATATTAATTTCTTCATTTACTATTCTAATATCTGACAGAGAAAAAATATTAGCCATAATTGGCCTATTGTCATCCAGTGAGTACATGGATACCCTAAATCGCATATCTCTCATGGAATACTCTATACTGGCAGGTAAAGCCAATTTATTTCTGTAAACATTGCCTTTCTTATCAATATTGGTGTATCGTATGGGTTTTTCTTGTATAAGTGCATTTAATATTAACTTAAAGTTTTCTTTATAAACTTCTTTATGAGTAATTTCCGATAAGTTTATTATATTTGTCATTTCAAAATATTTATCTTTTATTGGCGTGTCACAGTCATTTAGCTCCTTTTCCAATTTCTCAATTGTTTCACTACTTAGAATCATTCTCACATTAGGTTCATTTAAGAGTGCCTTAAGCCAAGCTTTTTCAATCACTGTAAACCTAACAGGAAGTGGTAACTTCCCATTACCACTAACAGAAGAATAGAACATATTCTCCTTTTCTGATAATAAGTTTAAATTTTCATCTTCACTACATATATTTAAAATAATATCCGCAAAGGATTTTTGATTTTTACCTATTACCTTCTGTTCAAACTCTCCTTCATCAATAATTTTTAGTATTTCGCTTTTTGCCTTTCCATCTGCACATTCATTTATAATTCTAAATATTAGCTGAAAGTATCTATTTTTTACTTCATTAAATAGCTCCATAGGATAAAAGCATCTCCTTCCAGTCATTTAAAAGTTTTTCAGCCAATTTTGCACTCTCCAAAACTTTAATATATCCAGCATAACCTCTAAGCCAAGGTATTATTTCTCCGCTGTCATTAATCTGTAAACAAAAATGATAGCATCCATGCCTTATTTTTTCCATTGTTCCATTTGGTGCTTCACTCATGATTCTTTCAATAATATATTTTTCTGTATTTTCATCAATAACTACTTCAAGTTTTATATTTTCAGGCTCGGTCCTACTATCAAGTGACACACTCGACCAGCTACAGCACATCTGCCTATGATATTCATTATCAAAATCTTCCCTTTCAAAACGTTCCTCAAGTACTTCAATGCTTTCTACTCTATCAAGTCTTGAAGTTATGCACTTCCCATAATCACTAAAAGAAACCAGATAAAACCTGCCATGTTGCACATCATATCTAATTTTATATGGATTAAGAATTTTACTGACATTATAATTATCCTTATCAGCAGGCAAATGATATCTAAGTTTTATTTTTCGATTTTGATTTATGGCATTTAGTATCTCCCAAAGTACCTGTTCTTCTATAACCGGATGAAAATACACATGTCTATAGCTAAAGAAATCTATGTCATCATTGTTTACTTTTCTTTCATACTGCATATAATCCTTGATAGTTTGCTCCGAATAATAGCCTGCAGTTACAGGAAATATAATATTTTTGTATAAATTCACTGCTAAATAAAGTTCTTTTAGTTCTTCGTTACTAAATTGGTGCAGAATATCAGAAGCTACTGAGTAATACTTTCTTCTTTTTACCGTTTGACATGATAGTATTCCTATATCCTCACACATCTCAGTAAGTTTTCTCTGAATAGTCTTACTGCTGATTTGATCAAATGACAGATGTCCTTCCATTGCCAATCCATTTTCTATTTCATTTAATGAACGGGGATCGGCTTTGGCATGGATATATAAAAGGATAAAGAAATATGTTAACAAGCTAGTCCGTGTAAAACTTTTCGTCAAATATGTATTTATAAGAAAGTTATCAGAGTATCTCATAAAATCATACGTAAGACTCAAAAGTTTATATCTACCATCTTTATCCACTTTGATATATTTTTCTTCTACATACTGTTGAATACGGCGTATTTCATAGCTGACTTTTCTTGAACTTACATTTCTCTTATTCTCAAGACCATCCCTTGAAAAACATCCATAAAGGAAGCAGTCTCTAAGAATGTCTCTTATTATATTATAGTGTTTGATAAAGTCATTAAACATAAGCTTCTCCTTGTATTCATCAAATCGTAGTAGGGTCAGTAATTGGACCATAAGTTAAAATATCTTAATATAAGTAATTATTTAACTTATTTAACATACTTAAAGTTTACCATAAAATAAGCTTTAATTCTAATTATATAAAAAACTTGTCATCAATATCTCTACATTTATTAAGTTCTACAACCTTTTCTAAGCATATCCATAAACAAAATTATAGTTTTGTACATAATATCAATACTTGATTCTTCATATGATTCTGTATTTAAATTTTTATTAATGTCATCTAATGAAGACTCCATAATTTCCAAAGCGGATATTACTAAACTAAATAATAAAAATAGAAACAAGAGCCGTTTCCTTGTTTCTAACCTCCCGTGATACACGGGAACACACTAAAGATTTTTGCAAATCAAAATATCTTACCTAAAAATACTGCGTAGCAATTTATTCTGCTTACACAGGTCATCCTTGTTGGAATGTCCCCAAATCTCACTACTCCCGCATCTCCCTCAATTTATATTTATTGCTGATTAGCTGCCAAAATAGCTGCCAGAAATTTCTGACAGCCATTTTCAAATTCAATGTATATTTTTTATTACTTCTACAAATACTAATAAGTTCAGTTATACTGGGAAAGGGACATTTTACCCCTAAAAAACGGACATATTACTTTTGCAACTACTTTATGTATAATAGTGAATTAACTTAATAGCCACTTATTTTTTATTATCCTTCTTAATTTTAACATTACCACTTAAAAAAGGTCGAACTATTGCATTTCTAAACTATTAAACGAAACAAAAGAACTGTTTCCTCGCTTTCTATTTTTGTTTCGTGTTTTACTATTCATATAAGACCCATTGCTTGACCAGCATACTTTAAAGTTCAGTTATTTAAGATCTTTCTTTAACATTTCATAAACTTCATTAACTCGTTGTTTTTTTATTTTCCATTCATTTAAAAATCTTTTCTTAGTTTCTTGGTCTGTTCTATACCTTTCACTACACCAGTTCATAATAGCATTATCACAAATTTTTTCTGCTCCTTCTTTCATCAATTTAAGAATCTCTTTATTACTTACATTAAAATCACAATTTGTCTGATCCTTATCTTCGTTCATAAAAACACCCTCAATCATAAAGTTTTTTACAAGAAGCAAAAATTACCACCGCAATTTTAAATTAGTTTCACCTACTCTAATATTCCAACTCTATTTATTATAATTTCTTAAATCAAATAATATCTTGAATAAATATCCATTAACAGTTTCTCAGCTTTTTGACTATTTGGTTGGTCAGGTAATTTTGTATTATCTGCCGCATCTTTAAACTTCTTTTCATACTCATCAACCATTTCAAAGATTTGCTTATTATCAAGTTTACCATTTCTAATATCCATAAACATCGGTATTTCACTTTCTCTGTAAGTTATAATACCATTTCCCTTAAGTATTTCAGTTCCAGTTGTTAAAATTCTTATCAGATGCATAGCATGCTTATTAAGTTTATCAGTGTCTTTTTTTCTGTTCCTGTGGTTAAGCTTTGAATAATCTCTTATTATATTACTCATTTCTGAATAAATACCTGTAAAATCTCTTACAGGATAATGTCTCAAATCTAAATCCATAAATATTTCTGTTTCCATTTCTTCTTTTGATGATTGTCCAATATATAGATTAATACTACCATCTTTGAATTTTGAATAATTAGCTTTAAAATGTTCCATTTGATTATTTATGCTATTAAGTATATGTTTTTCTTTTTCTTCTTGAGGATAATAATCTCTGGCAAGTGAATTTTGAAGCCTTCTAAGCTGTGCAGATGCATAGTTTCCAAAAGTGTTAATTACTCTCTTTGACAAAAATACTTCACTATTATCTCTAATTAACTTACCATATTCGTTTATTCTTAAAATATCTTCATTTCGTGTCCCCAGTAATTCAAGTACATTAGGATTCCCCTTAAGTGCAAGAGAAATAAATTTTTTCAAACCATATATTACAGTGTCAGTATTTTTATCTTCATACTGCTCAAAATTTGATAATCCCAGAACTTCTTCCTTATTTTCAATTGTAATTCCTCGTACATCAATATCACTATTAGCTGTATCTGTTCCATAAGCATGTGATCCTGATAAAGTTAAGTAAATTACATTGTTACCTAAATGTGTGTCCCTATTAACAAAATCATATTGTTTACTTGTCAATATCTTAACTCTTTCTAAGCTCATATTACGATTCCTTCCATTAAAATTCTTTAACAGTATCAATAAAAAATTTGTTTAGATCTTCAACTTTTCTATTCTTTTCATATTTTAATTCTTTAACATATTGATCATAATGTGATATTTGTAATTTAATATACTCCATTAAGTTTTCAGGTACTTTAATTAAATCTTTTTCAGTACTTATTTTTTTCTCTGCGATTAGCTTTTGGATTTCATTTAAAACACTAATTTCTATGTCTAATTTAGTTATCATACTTTCAAAATGCATAGGAGCCATTGAAGCATTCTCTTCAATCCACTTGCATGCCATTAATGGTCTTAAAATATAAAACAATTTTTTTAACTTTATATCTGTATTTAATCCTATTTCCTGATATGTCCTTTTGGCCAAGCTAATGTAGTGGTAAACAGTAGATACTGGAGAGAAAAAATCGTTTGAAAGCTGTCTTAGTTTTGCTACTATTTCTTCTTCCTGTTTGTATATAATTGGGGATGTCATCCACTCGAGTAGAGGAGGATTTGACTTATACAAAAGTTTTAATGCTTTTTTTAAATCCCATCCATTCACATCCAATACTTCATCTATAGGTAGTTCAATAAAATCTTCATGTTCAAATACAGTTAAATATTGATCTTCAGGTCTAACATAGATAAACCTTACATCATAATCACTGTCTTTAGAAGCAAATCCCCACCCCCTGCTACCTGACTCTATCGCATATATTATCTTAATATTATTCTGTTTTTCAATATCTTCAAGTAATTTCACTATTTTTTCAAACATTTATTCCCTCATTCTTATATTTATGTTTTTTTATATTATCTTAAATCTTAAAGTCATTAGCTCTATTTAAATAAAACCAAATTCTCGTAGTAATATTCTAATTATATTTTATCTCTTTTTGTTTCTCTAAAACTTATTTATTGTATAATTCGAAAATACAAATACATTAAAATTTTCCTTAATTTTTTTAGCATATTGTTGCTGTACATATTTTAAGTCATTCAAGCTTCTTATACCATATTCTTCATGATCCAGCCCCTTTAACATAACATAATAACCTTTACTTTCAGTAGATTTTGTAATAGGAATAACTAAATTGCTATTATTATAATCTAGTATATATTCTCCAGAAACAGGATCTACTAAAATCCATTTATTATTCAAATACACTTCTAAAAATACATGACCATTAAATGATGTCGTTTTTTCAGGATAATCAAGAGCCTACTCTATACCACATGTATCAACCATTAAAGTAGGAAAACCATATCTTCTTAACACACTGGCAAGAATTAGTGCATGATCATGACAACCTGTTAACTCTTTTTTCTCAATAAGTTGATTAGATGTTATTTTACCTATATATTTCCCACCAGTTGATACCGTATTGAAATTTTTGTTCTTCCATTCAAATATTTTTTTAATATCAGATATTTCCTTTGTTTTAATTCTTAATTGTTTATATATTTTAAGAAAATACTCATCTGAAATTATAGATTGTCCACCAGATAAAACGTATTTGTCAGTATTAGAATAATCAATATTTTTTATATCTCCTTTCTGGTAATATGTTATCATAACCGTTCTTGTACTTCCGTCCCAATCAACTTTTGCTCCAACACTCTCTGCTATAAATCGTACAGGCGCTAATGTTCTGCCATCAATAATTGTAGCCGCTACGTCCAACTCATATTCTTTTCCATTTATCTTTGCAATTTTATTATTAATGTATAATTCAACTTTTGAATCTCTTTTCTCTCCTACTACTTTTTTCTCCATACTATTCCACTCAATTGTAAATCCAAATGCTTCAAAAACTGTTCTTAAAGGAAGCATTGTCCTACCTTCTATAATTATTGGATTAACATCAAAGTTTAAGACATCACCATTTAAGTTCACTTTAATAGGTTGTATCTCAGCAAAACTATTGTTGAAATACAATAACATAGAAAAACAAATTAATAAAGTAGCAGTAATCTTCCTTAGCATTATTTATGTTCTCCTTTTTGTATTAAATATTTTTATATT
This sequence comes from uncultured Eubacteriales bacterium, assembly GCA_964470745.1. Taxonomy (GTDB): domain Bacteria; phylum Bacillota; class Clostridia; order DSM-8532; family CAYYEC01; genus CAYYEC01. The sequence goes on from CAYYEC010000059.1 coordinate 6,633, forward strand.
ACATTAATGTACAATACTTAAAATCTTAACAGTGTTTATAAAATTTATTTCATTTACCTATATTATACAATAAAAAACTTCGATATAGTAGTTAATAAATATACATAAAGGAAGGTAAAGCTATTTTTATTAACTTCACCTTCCTTTATGTCCACCTATTATGCACTTAATGCAAATTAATTGAATCTAATGCACAATTTCTATTAATTTTTGTTTTGGAATTACTGTATATCCCTTGATATATAAGACTTTCACCTAAATTCCTGTAGATTTTAATAAAGTTTGACCAAAATTAGCTCTGTAAGGTGCATTATTTCATTACTTTTATTTTATCGTTTTTATTGAAAAGTTTGTCCAAAATTATCTTAATTATTTCTATATCACTATTCAAAATCATATATATATACAGAAATCCCTCGTTCAGTTAAATTACTAACTATCAAAGGCTCAATAATCTCCCATTTTTCGCCAGCAAGGCCACAGCCTATTCTTGGCATATGGATACTTGCATTTAGCTCAATAGCTTTATCTCTTATCTTCTCCAAGCACATATTAACTGAATCATACCTTATAGGTGGTACATTTTTGCTTGATCTTATACCGTGCTGTCCAATCATATTTGCTACAAGGATGTCCTCCCGTACCTATACAAACTGAACTACACCAAGATGAAAATTTTTCCCTTCCTTAAACCATTTTCTATATTCCTTTTCAGGCTGCTGCCACCTCTTTGAAAGTGCAAGAACAAATCCCTTACCCCATCCTCCAATATCGTTGCAAATATGTGCAATTATTTTTATACCTTCCATATTAGGAGAAGTTGCATCTCCTTTTAAAAATACTATATTTTGATTCATAGAAACTCACCCCACTTAATAATCCTTATCACCAACGTAATTCTCGCCATAATAGGTTTCAACAACTCGAATCTCTCCAAGAAGATGTCTATTAAATTCATCTAGTTCTTCTGCAGGAATCCATAACTCTTTATGAAGTGATGAACCAACAGTTTTCACTTCAAACCTTGTTATATATACATCATCAACATCAAATTCAGTAACAAAACCGACATATCCGGGAGGACTTTTGGTATTCCACTCCAAGGCTATTTGACGTGCGTATTGTATATTTAGGACTGGGTAAAAAATTGGTTGTTCAGCAAGTCTGGGAGGAAATTTAATCATCCCAGATTCCTTTATAAGATTGAGTTCTTTAATTCCAACAGGCCTAAAAAGTTTCATATTCTCCAACCTCACCAATTAAATATTTCTTAACTAAATTCTCTTGAAAACTTCTTCTCTTTTATTCAGATAGTGTTCTATCTCTAGAATATCGTTTAATTCAAACAAATATTCCCAACCCCAATCAACTAAAATAAGTTTACAAATTCCAGATAGAGCCTTCAATATCTGTTTTGCAGAATCTATCTGCTCTTGATTACGAACATCTAAAGTCATCCAGATATTCTTGACGAAATTTTGTTCTTTATCAAAATCAAAAAATACAACCACATCATTTGTTTCACCAAATGCATAAGTATTTTTACAAACTTCCCTATAATTACTATACCCTGTGTAAACAGAATCAAATTTATTTACTACACACTGAAGAGATGCAGATAGATTTTCTATGGGAATTTTTAATTCTTCAAGTGTAATAGGGGATTCATTCCTAATGTGCATATCTGTCCAGCCAATCCCATCCACTACCTGATGTTTTTCACTGAAGTCATTAATTTTATCTATCTCTTGTTTACAATAGTTGTAATTCTGAATAGGTAAAATCTCTATATGACAATAATCGTCTTCATGAAAATAAATACTTCTCATAACAAAACCGCCTTTTTATTAACATTTATTCAACAAATTCTTAATACCAATTTTCTATCCTATTAATTAAGTATGTAATTTCATCACTATTCCAGCCGTGCCTTTTCAAAGCATTTATAAATCTTTTTGAAGCACTAATTAATGAACTTTCAAAAACTTCTATACTGCTACTCGCTGTATTTATAACATACTCACCATTTTGTCTTTTCTCAATGAAAGAAAAGTCTATATTGCCATCGGTATTCTTTTTACCCCTAGCCAAATAAGGCCCGTCCATAAATATAAATTCTCTGGTGATGTTGGAAATAGGCATTTTAAAATTTGAGACTGCTTGAAGCCACCAATCAAGTATAGGTACAATAAAATCACTCCAGCAGTAGCCAGGGAAGCAACCACCATCAAACGAGAAATATATTTCGCCAATAATATTTCCGCTCTTGCCCAACTCTAGATTTTCATGATTTATTACTACCTCAACACCTAGACCCAATCCTCTCACCCCTTAGATGATATATTGTTAACCTCGAGCAATAAAAATTAACTACTTCTTTTTCCAATATTCCACTTCATAAATAAGTTAATATCTTCAATTGCATCATTTATGCGCCACTCAAATTCCTTATTTTCTCTTAAGCCTCTTAAAACAACTGGTTTTACAATATGCTTTTCCAATTTACTCTTGGTTCTTGCAATATAAGCTAACCCTAAAATAGCATTTGCATTTACTCTTGAATCTGGATATTCAGACAACTTAACACATAAATCTTGAGCAAACTTCCAGTTAGGATGATACTTTCCAATAGATAATGGTGAAACTATAAGTTCATCAATGTTATTATTTTGAAGAATCGTTTCAATTTCTTCATTAGTAAAAGACTCTAATGGCTTATATATCCTATCCATAAAACCTCCTTATCGATTTGCTAAATCCTTATACTTCTCTTTTCTCTTCTGGGTGGTAAATTATTCTTTGATAGTCTGTATCTCTTGTGTCCATATCCCCTAAATAAACCCGCTCATGCTCTGGAACTGCTTCATAAGATTGTTTAAGCTGAGCTCTGGTTTCCTCGTCTGGATATATAAGGTATTGATAATAAGCATTTCTGCATTTTTCTAAGGAAGTTTCATTTCCACTTAGCTCATTGTGAAAGTCTACAAGCTGTTTGTACTTTTCATTAATGTTCACATGGCATTGCAATTCATTGGATAGAGTGACTTCGCCAAAATTATCAAGTATAATCGTTGTCGAATTGGCAAAACTTGTAAAAAACGTTCCGTTATTAAATAATTCTTTTATATCTTCTAAACTATAATGTATTTCGAATTCCGAGTTATAACAAGCTATATTTCCATCTTCATATAATACTAAGTTTACTAAGAAGTTTTTGTCACTGTATTTTAAAAATATAGTAAAACCTTTTCCCTCCTTTGTTCGGTAACCTAACTCATTTTTTACGTAGAATTCAATAGCCGAAGGAGAGTACCGTATTCGACGCTTTTCTAATAGCTCTTTTTCTTCATTCGATATTTTATATATGTTATTTAGTTTTGGATTGAGTTGTTTAATCACTTTATTAATATATTTATAATAGGTCCTTTTATCATACTTCCACTTTGCCGATTTGATTCTATAACAGCCTAAGCCATATATTGATATATTCTCACCTTCAGGAATCTGTGGAACAAGCCAGTTTATCCGCAATTTTTCTTCAAGACCTTTTAAATCTACTAACTCCCAGCAATTAGCCATTCCATCTTCAAAGACATCTAAATTGATGTAGTAATATTGGCCGTTTTTTATAATACCGGGAATTCTTGTACCCTCGATTGTTTTTTGTCTTTTTATTCTTTGCATTGTTGAGCCCCATTTCTTAATTATTCCTAAAGCATAAAACCTGATACCTTATTGATTATTGGCTATCCGATGTTTATATATTTTGGATCTATAAAATCGGCTAACCACACTTTTTCATTCCCCTTATAAAACTTAATTCCTTCATTGCAAGCATTCATAGCATTAATAATAAGTAAAGCAGGATGGTCATCTCTCCTTTTACCAACTTGTAGAGCCATATCTGTATTGACAGCCAAGTGAACATACTGCCTTACTTTAGGAATCAATCCCTTTTCCTTAATCATTGATATAAATCTCCTTGGAGTCCCATGATATAATATCTCAGGTGGCTGCAATGATTCCTTTATTATCTTCTGGGGTATTGAATGCCCGTACAAGGCTCTTATTCTTTTGCCCTCTATTTCGAATCTCTTCTTATCACAGTTTTCCACCACGTAAATAATATCTCTAATATCTAACTCAGACCATTTCTTTTCCTCATAGAACGAGTATAGTAGTTGCTCAATCCTTACCCATCCGTATTCATCAAGCTCCAGTTCATATTCCCATGGTGCATGCCTTAATGCATAAGACATCGCTTTACTTAACCTTGTATAATCCATTTACTATCACTCCTCCTTGTAAAGACCACTGAGTATTTTATCTTTATTTTTGATTGCTATTACTCATTCATATTTTACCTAGGAATAGCATTATGTAAGTAAAGCCTGCTCAAAGGCTCTTATTTTTGTTTTCTCTGCAGAATTATCATATACTACAAATACAATTCTATCAAAAAGTAGCTTATAGCCATCTTCATGCAATACTTTTCTAAAATATTCTGCTACATCCTCAGTTTTGTTCCTGAAAACCCCACAACCATATGCACCTAAAACAATAGTCCTATTGCTATTCAATGCAGCAACTATCAGAATTTTTTTAATTCTATTAATCATTACACTATAAATCTTATCTATGTTTCCTTTTTCACGTTGCCTCACAACTCCAGCATTTACTGCAGGTGCAGTGATAAATGATACAAGAAATGCTTCATCGAGTAATTTGTTATTGTCATCCCTGAAAACCGGCACTTTAGGTGAGTAAGTCATGTAATCAGAATATAAGCAAGTTTTAATTTTCCGATTATAATCATACATTTCTTTCATTTGAGAAATGCATGGATAAAGCCCTGAAGATCTCGCAAGGCTTTCTTCCTGAGCTTGACTACCGCTTAAAAAACCACCACCTGGATTTTTAGCAGACGCAAAATTTAAGCAGACAGCATCATTTACCCCTTCATTAACAATAAGTCTTCTTGCTGCACTTATAGTTGTCTCACCTGTTATCTCAATATTAGGTTTTTTAGGTTCTTTTTCTGTTCTGATTTTCTTATATTCATTTTCGATATTTTCAAACATATTAGGTTTATACAGTACAGTATTATTTATTGCATTTTCCAGTTCTTCTTTTATATCTACAGTTGTCCCTTGAAGGTTTGTATATAAACCCAATTCTAGTATCTTCAATGTTTCAAGTGCAACCTTAGCTCTACTATCTCTATTATGCGAATTACTCATATGTACCTCCAAATAAATCCACTAACTCTTACTTTTGAGAAGATCATTTCTTAGCTGAGTTAGTACTTCACCCAGCCAGTTCTTTCCTTTCCATGTCTTTCTGTCTTGAATCCTTGGGTCGTCTTCTGAAAGACCAACACCCCAAATACGGTCCACTGGACTAGCTTCCACAATGGTTCCTTTTGTTTCAAGGAGTTTTTGCTTTAATTCAGGATTTTGTGTAAACTTAGCATAGTTGCCATCATATACAATCTTTTTGCAGTTACTTTCCCACACTTCTTGCTGAAAGTTTTTTACCTTACGACCAAGAGCCTTATGCTGTAAAGGCATTTTCGCTTTCAGTATTTTTTGTGATATTTCCTCATCTCCAAATAGTACTGCTTTCATATACATCATGTATTGTTCAGCACAGTTAAACTCTATTCCATTAATATTGAATTTCGCCATGTACCATTGTGAAAAAGGTGAATGTGATTTCCAGAAAAAAGTAAACTTTCCCATCAAATTATTCCTCACTTTCTTACTATAGGGTTCTCCAACT
>CAYYEC010000060.1:0-805 GCA_964470745.1 uncultured Eubacteriales bacterium
CAATAGCAGCTCCCTGTTCACCTCTAAAAGAAAACACAGAATTATTATGTTCAACCAAACCATGCTTAACTAGATATGCACCGAGTGGACCATTTGCATTTCCCGTTACCGGATCCTCATAAATACCAATCGCAGGAGCAAACATTCTTCCATGAGTTAAAATATCCTTTGATTGTGAATCCATTGTAAAAACAAAATATCCATTACAGTTAATAATTTTACTCAATTCGGCTAATGAAAACATATCCGGAGATAAGGCATCCAGCTTACTTCTGGTTTTTATCCCAATAATGACTTTTGAATGTCCTGTTGAAACAATTTGAATTGGACAACGTTGGTCAATTTCATCCTCTTCAAGACCCAAAGATTTCATTATTTTTTTACTTACCTCTTTCTCAAAAGGTTTGTAAAACTCAACTTTACCTTGAGTCATTTCTATGGAATAATCGTTATTTTCTTTAATTATCTTGACAGGTAGAATTCCAATTCCAATTTTATGAATTACCGTAGAAGATTTTAATTTATTTTCTATAGCACGAACATAGTGTGCAGCAATAGTGGCATGTCCACACACGGGAACTTCTGCTTTAGGTGTAAAATATCTAATTTTCACCTCATAATCATCAGCATCCGACGAAAATATAAATGCTGTTTCTGAATTGTTCAGTTCACGAGCAATGTATAACATTTCTTGATCAGTAAGTCCATCCGCGTTTAAGACAACACCAGCAGGATTGCCCTTAAATTTTTCGGTCGTAAATGAATCCGCCTGATAAATCCTTAATGTTCTCACCTGTTCAACACC
>CAYYEC010000060.1:815-12274 GCA_964470745.1 uncultured Eubacteriales bacterium
CTCATATCCAACTCTAATACTTTCCTTTTTTCTTTACATAATTTTATTATATATTACTTTCTTTAGCAACAAGAAATTTAACTCTTTAAAAAGCAAAAAAGGATTTTAAATTATTATTTAAACAATTCAAAATCCTTTTTAAAAATCCATTATGACTGTATTGGTCTGTCAACTTCTTTAATTGCCCATTTTTTAAAGTTTATCATAGTTTTTTCAACACTGGTTTCTACAGTAACTTCATCATCTTTAATGTTTATTACCTTACCTGTAATACCACCAACTGAAATTACTTTATCTCCTGGAACCAAACTATTTAACATTTCTCTTGTTTTCTTTTCTCTTCTTTTTTGAGGTAGTATTATTATTACATACATCACCCCGAACATTAAGATAAATGGTAAAAACGTTATCAGACCGCCTAAAGCTCCCCCTTGTGCAGCTGCTGCATCTCCTTCAGCAAAAACTTGTAAAATACCCATTTGCAATCCTCCTTTAAAATTTATTTTCATTTATTATAGTTATTATAAATAACATAATATTTTACTTAATTATAATACCGATTAAAAAAGTCATTTCTAAAATCTCCAAGTCTATCTTCTATTATAGCTTGCCTAACATTTTTCATCAAGTTTAATAAGAATTTTAAATTATGCCATGTTGTTAATCTAAGCCCAAGCATTTCACCTGCTTTTATCAAGTGTCTTAAATATGCTCTACTAAAGTTTTTACATGTGTAGCAATCACATTCTGTATCCAAAGGCGAAAAATCCTTTGAATATTTTGCATCTCTTATAATAACTCTTCCAGTGCTGGTCATTGCTGTACCATTTCTTCCTATCCTTGTGGGAAGAACACAGTCAAACATATCTATACCTCTTATTGCACCCTCTATAAGATAATCCGGGCTTCCTACACCCATTAAATATCTTGGTCTATCTTTAGGCAACAAAGGAACTGTACATTCCAGCATTCTGTACATTTCCTCACCTGGTTCACCAACACTAAGACCTCCGATTGCATATCCTGGGAAATCAAGCTCAAGTAATTCCTCTGCACTTTGTTTTCTTAATTCAGGATAAATACCTCCTTGAACAATTCCAAAAAGAGATTGGCTCTCTGTGTTTTTATGAGCAATTTTACATCGTTCTGCCCAACGAGTAGTCCTTTCAACTGATTTTTTAGCATAATCAAACTCACATGGGTATGGAATACATTCGTCAAATGCCATAATAATATCTGATCCCAAATCGTTTTGAATCTCTATAGCTTTTTCCGGTGTAATAAAGTGCTTAGATCCATCAATATGAGATTTGAAAGTAACTCCATCTTCCTTTATATTTCTAAAGTCACTGAGACTAAACACCTGAAATCCACCACTATCAGTTAAAATCGGTCTATCCCAATTCATAAACTTGTGGAGCCCACCAGCTTGTCTTACAATCTCCTGTCCTGGTCTCATATACAAATGATAAGTATTGCTAAGAATTATCTGAGCATCTATCTCTTTTAGCTCATCAGGTGACATTCCTTTAACTGTTGCCTGAGTGCCAACAGGCATAAACGCTGGAGTGTCAAAACTTCCATGAGGTGTATGTACCTTTCCTAATCTTGCTCCAGTTTGTTTACATTCTTTAATGAATTCGTATTTTACCGCCGTCATAATTAATCTCCTTAAATAATTCTCAATTATAAAATAATCATTGCATCTCCAAAGCTAAAAAATCTGTATTTTTCTTCAACAGCAATTTTATATGCGTTTAAAGTGTTTTCTCTACTAGCAAATGCACTTACTAATATAATTAATGTAGATTCGGGTAAATGAAAATTTGTAATCAGTCCATTTAATACTTTAAATTTATATCCGGGATATATAAATATATCTGTAAATCCATTTTTTGGCTCAACATTTCCATCCGTATCCGCTACAGATTCAAGTACTCTGCAACTAGTTGTACCGACAGCAATAATTCGATTATTATTTTTTTTTGCTAGATTTATCACATCACAATATTCTTTATCAATTGAGAAATACTCTGAATGCATCTTATGCTCCAAAATATTTTCTGCTTTGACAGGTCTAAATGTCCCTAACCCCACATGAAGAGTTACATATGCTATGTTAATACCTTTATTCTTTAATTCTATCAATAATTCATCTGTAAAATGAAGTCCTGCGGTAGGTGCAGCAGCAGACCCTTTATGCTTAGAATAAACTGTTTGATATCTTTCTTTATCTTCCAATCTTTCAGTAATATAAGGAGGAAGAGGCATAATCCCTACTTTATCTAAGACCTCTTCAAAAACACCTTCATATATAAACTTTACAAGTCGATTTCCTTCATCTAAAATATCTATAATTTCAGCTTTAAGTACACCATCTCCAAAAGAAAATTTCGTACCTATTTTAGCTTTACGTCCAGGTTTTAATATAACTTCCCATATATCTTGTTCAATTTTTTTTAAAAGTACAAACTCTATTTTACCACCAGTGTCTTCTTTATTGCCAAGAAGTCTTGCAGGTATTACTCTTGTATTATTTAAAACAAGGCAATCCCCTGTCTTTAGTAATTCAGTAATATCTTTAAAAATCTTATGAACTATACTGCCAGTTTTTCTATCCATCACCATTAATCTGGACATATTTCTCTGTTCCAGGGGATTTTGTGCAATTAATTCTTCTGGCAATTCATAATTAAAATCAGTAACTTTCATTTTTCACCTTTAATTTTTTTTATAAATATTTTCTTATCAACTTAAAATAATACCTTATGTAATAAATTTTTACAAGGCTTTTAATATAAACAATTGAATTTTTGAAATATTATTATATAATATTGTTGTAGTAAAAAATGTTAGGAATTTTAGGAGGAATTATAATGGAACATAAAGCTGCTATTGGTGTTTTTGGTGGATCAGGATTTTATTCTTTTTTAGAGAATATTGAAGAAATAGAAATTGACACTCCCTATGGAAAACCAAGTGATAAAATATCTATTGCTACATTTGAAGGTAAAAAAGTAGCTTTTTTGCCTCGTCACGGTAAAAGTCATCAATTACCGCCTCACATGATAAACTATAGAGCAAATGTTTATGCAATGAAGATGCTCGGAGTTAAAAAAATAATTGCACCTACTGCTTCTGGAAGCCTTCAGGCTGAAATAAAGCCAGGTGATTTTGTCATTTGCGATCAGTTTATCGACAGGACATCAGGACGTAAAGACACATTCTTTGATGGACCAGAGGTTAAACATATTAGCCCCGCGAACCCTTACTGCCCTGAATTAAGAGAAATCGCATACAATGTTGGAAATGAATTGGGTATAACTACACATAAATCTGGTACAGTTGTTGTTATTCAAGGTCCAAGATTTTCAACTGTCGCTGAAAGTAGATGGTTCAGCAAGATGGGCTGGGAAGTTATTAACATGACACAGTATCCTGAGTGCTATTTAGCAAGAGAATTAGGAATTTGCTATGCTAATATTGCGTTGATTACGGATTATGATGCTGGACTTGAAGGAAGAGATGATATTCCTGCAGTTACTCATGAATCTGTTTTAGAAGTCTTTAATGCAAATAATGAAAAGTTAAAAAATATGCTTTTTGAAATAATAAAAAGAATTGATATTACAAAAGATGCTTGCGATAAATGTAAAGGGTAGAACATGTCGAATGGAAAAAAGATTTATTATACCTCTTCCCCTCTACCTGATTAACTATATATGTTGCAGTAAAGATTTTTCATAGAAGAAATATGCAACATACAAACAGAAGTATATTATTTTGCAATATTTAAATAAGAAACGTAAAATGTTTATTGCAAAAAATATAATTGAAATAAATAATTTTGTGGTATGAAAGGAATAATGATTACTATGAGACCATTAGAATATGAAAATGGAGTTTTGAAATTAATTGATCAAACAAAATTACCAACTGAAAATATCACTTTTGAATGTAAAACCTATAATGATGCTGCAATAGCTATTAAAGATATGATAGTTAGAGGTGCACCTGCTATTGGTGTAACTGCCGCATATGGTATAGCTATTGGTGCAAATGCTATTAATACAGATTCTAAAGAAGTATTTTTTGAAGAATTAGATAAAATATGCCATACTTTAAAAAATACGCGTCCTACTGCTGTAAATCTATTCTGGGCTATTGACAGGATATATATAGCTGCAGCAATAAACAAAGATAAAAAAATCAGTGAAATTAAATCCATAATTGAAAATGAAGCTAAAAAAATGGACATTGAAGATGTGGATACTAACAATAGTATAGGTAAAAACGGCAATTGCTTAATCGAGCCTAACTGGACAATTCTTACACACTGTAATGCAGGTGCCCTTGCCACATGTGATTATGGTACTGCCCTTGGAGTTATTAGAGCTGCTCATGAATCGGGTAAAAATATTAAGGTTTTTGCTGATGAAACACGGCCATATTTGCAAGGTGCCAGATTAACTGCCTGGGAACTTAAGGAAGATGGTATTCCGGTAACACTAATATGTGATAATATGGCTGGCCATTATATGAAGGCTGGAAATATTAATTGTGTTATTGTTGGTGCTGACAGGATAGCAGCTAACGCTGATACAGCCAATAAAATTGGTACTTATTCAGTAGCTGTTTTAGCTAAAGAGAACAATATACCATTTTATGTTGCTGCTCCCGTTTCAACTATTGATCTAAACACAAAAACTGGTGATGAAATCCCAATAGAACAAAGAAACTCAAAAGAAGTTACTCATATAAAAGGTATTCAAATAGCTCCTGAAGGAATTGAAATATTGAATCCTGCTTTTGATGTTACTCCAAGTAAATATATTACTGCAATAATTACAGAAAAAGGTGTTGTTTATCCACCTTTTGAAGAAAATTTAGCTAAATTATATAAATAACAACTCATTATATTGCAACTCATTTATTTTTGATTATATAATTTTACTTCAAAAAATGTAATAAAAAAGTGGAAACATTATAGATGTCGAACTCTATAGATTTCGCGTAAATGATTCTACATATCAATTTAACTTACGCGCAATCTACCACTAGCTCTTTTATAAAGTTAATTTTATCGTTCGTTATCTATAACTTCCACTTTTTTTAATAAATTATTTTTCTACCACTAAAGTACCAGCAATCATATCGTGTAGGGCTTGTTTTTTCTCAGTAAACGCTGCCATTATATACACTATCATTAATATTATAGATGATAGTATTTTAGAAAAATATCTTCCTGTTGCTGTGGCAAATGATATTCTACATCCATCTAAATCTGTAACTTTTATCCCCATAATCATTTTTCCGATAGTAGCTTGATTTTCTGAGCTTTCCATATAAGCAAAATATCCCCATCCTAAAGCTATGTTTACAATTGATCCTAGAAAGTTACCAAGTATTTTTTTAAGGATGAAATTGGCAATGGATAATAATATTCCATCAATAAAAAAAGCAATAAATCTTTTTCCAAAGCTAGCGTACATGTTCTTCCCCCTGTTTCACTTTATAAAATAATACTAACATTGTATGCAATTATTGTAAATATTATATTTATTTTATTTGCAATTTTTATGCAAAAAAGGAATCGGTAATTTAATCCTGTTCATTTTTAATATAATTAATGATTAATTACACTTTCAACTCTTCCAGAACTGACTTAATCAATTCCTCATCATCAATATTCAGTTGAATTATCTCACCAACTTTCTTTGGAAGTACAAATCTTAATTTATTATTCTTAACCTTTTTATCAAAAAACATTTGGTTATATACCTTTTCAACATCCAGCTCTTTAAGTTTAGTTGGTAGTCCTATTTTTTCAAGGACTCTAATGATATTATCAACCAGTTCTTCATTGACCATTTCAAGCTTTAAGGCCATTTTAAATGCTCCAACCATTCCTAAAGATACACATTCACCATGCATTAACTTAAATTCCATAACAGTTTCAATAGCATGACCTATTGTATGCCCAAAATTTAATATTTCTCTTAAGTCACTTTCCTTTTCATCCTCTTCAACTACACTGCCTTTTATCGAGCAATTAATCTTAGCCATATATCTTAATACATCTTCATCAAAGTTAAAAATTTTGTTGATGTTATAGTCAATATATTCAAAAAAATCTGCATCTCTAATAATACCATGCTTAATAACTTCAGCCATTCCTGATATAAAATCTCTTTGAGGTAAGGTTCTTAATGAATTTACATTCATATATACAAATTTCGGTTGGTAAAAGGCCCCAATAATATTTTTATGTCCTTCAAAATCTACCCCCACCTTACCACCTACACTACTGTCTGCCTGAGCTAACAAAGTTGTAGGTACCTGTACAAAATGTATTCCTCTTAAAAACGTAGCTGCTACAAATCCAGTTATATCCCCTATAACTCCTCCACCTAAAGCAATAAGTGTTGATTTTCTATCTAGCTTTAAACCAACAAGAAATTTATATATTTCACTGATTGTATCGAGATTTTTACTTTTTTCCCCAGCTTCTATAACATATTTATGTGCATCATAGCCTGATTGATTTAAAGACTTAATAAATTCATCTGACTGTAGTCTATCTACATTTTCATCAGTAATAATTACAAGTTTCCCCTCTAGTCTAGCACTCCTTATGTAGCTGCCAATATAGCTATAATCAGTCTCTATGTATATTGGATAGCTTCTTTCACCAAGATTAATCTTTAGTTTAACCATTAACTTTCCTCCTATATGGAACGCAAGAAGTAATTTACATGGACTATCTGCATTCCGATTTTAAAGGTAATGAAATCATTCTGTTTTTAAAAGAGACTCAAAATTGGACCTATTTTAAAATTTAAGATTTTATTTAGCCTATTTTAATAACGGACATAATTACCTTTTCACCATTTATATTCCAGTTTTTTTCGTATCCTTCTGTTTTTGCTTCTTCAATTGCTTCAGCCAAAACTTCATCCATTATATTGGATTTATTCTTTTCGATAATTCCAGCTATTTTACTATTATCTCTATAATATATCTTTATTGTATCCTGAACTTCAAACCCTGCTTCTTTTCTCATAGTCTGAATCTTACTTATTATTTCTCTAACAAAACCTTCTTCAATAAGCTCTTCAGTTAGATTTCCATCCAATACAACAGTCATATCCCTGTCAGCATCAGATATAAATCCTTCTTTTTGAATAACCTCTACCAATACATCAGCCTCAACAAGCACTACATCAGTTTCTTCTACAGTAAATGATATAGTCTCCCCTTTTTTGAACTTATCCATTACAGCATTTCCATCAAGTCCTTTAAGTGCTCCAGCAATTTTTGGCACAAGCTTACCATATTTTGGCCCTAATGTCCTTAACTGTGGCTTAAATGAATATGAAGTAAATTGATTAGTATCATTTGTGAAAATTACTTCTTTTATGTTTAATTCATCTGCAATTAATTCCTTATACATATCAGGTAGTTCAAACAATGCATTTATAAACATTTTACCTATAGGTTGACGGTTTTTAATATTCGCAGTATTTCTGCATGAACGTCCAAGAACAACTGCTCTTAAAACATTTTCCATATTCTTTTCCAGATCAGTATCAATAAATCTTTCGTCAACTTTAGGGAAATCACAAAGATGAACACTTTCTGGTGCATCTTTATCAACTGTCTTAACTAAATTATCATATATTTCCTCAGAAATAAATGGTACAAATGGTGCAGAAAGTTTTGTCAATGTAGATATTACATTATATAAAGTCATATATGCATTTATCTTATCCTGGTTCATTTCTTTCTGCCAGAAACGTTCTCTACTTCTTCTTACATACCAATTACTTAAATCATCTACAAATTCCTGTAATGCTCTTCCACTCTCTGTTATACGATAGTTTTCCAAATTTTTGTCAACTGTTCCTATAAGCGTATGAAGCTTAGATAGTATCCATTTATCTATAGTTGATAATTTATCTAAATCTAAACTATACTTAGTTGGGTCAAATTTATCAATATTTGCATACAAAATATAAAACGCATAAGTATTCCACAAAGTACCCATGAATTTTCTTTGTCCTTCACTCACCGCATCTTCATAGAATCTACTTGGCAGCCAAGGTGCACTTCCCGTATAGAAATACCAACGTACAGCATCAGCTCCCTGTTTATCTAAAATTGTCCAGGGGTCTACAACATTGCCTTTGTGTTTACTCATTTTTATTCCATCTTTATCTTGCACCAGCCCTAAAACAATTACATTTTTATAAGCAGGCTCATCAAACAATAGCGTAGATATAGCAAGTAATGTATAGAACCAACCTCTGGTCTGGTCTAAAGCTTCACTTATAAAATCTGCCGGAAAATTGTCCTTGAAAATTTCTTCATTTTCAAATGGATAATGCCATTGAGCAAAAGGCATGGCCCCTGAATCAAACCAACAGTCAATAACTTCTGATACTCTCTTCATTTTTCCTGTACCACATTTTGGACAATTTAATAATACATTATCTATATATGGTTTATGAAGCTCTATATCATCCGGAACATTATTTCCCATTTCTTTTAATTCTGCAATGCTACCAATTGCATGTCTATGACCACATTCACATTCCCATAAGGGTAGTGGAGTTCCCCAATATCTTTCTCTACTTAGTCCCCAGTCAACAACATTATCGAGGAAATTTCCAAATCTTCCTTCTTTTATATTTTCCGGGAGCCAGTTGATTTTTCTATTATTTTTAAGAAGCTTTTCTTTTACTGCAGTCATTTTAATAAACCATGTGTTTCTTGCGTAATAAATAAGTGGTGTATCACATCTCCAACAGAATGGGTATGAATGCTCATATTTAGCTGCTTTATATAATAAATTCCTTTCATCAAGATTCTTAATAATTTCAGGATCTCCATCTTTCACAAAAACACCTTTCCATGGTGTTACTTCGTCTACAAAATTCCCCTGTTCATTTACCAATTGGACAAATGGCAAATCATTAGCCCTACCCACATTTGCATCGTCCTCACCAAAAGCCGGAGCTATATGAACTATTCCTGTACCATCTGAAAGAGTTACAAAATCCGCAGTAACAACATAGAAAGCTTTTTTATCAACTGCAGCAAAATCAAAAAGCGGAACGTATTCTATTCCTTTTAAATCTCCACCCTTTAATTTCTCAACTACTTCATATTCTTCTTCAACAACCTTGTCAACTAACGCTTCAGCAAGGATATAAACTTCATCTTCACATTTTACTTTAACGTACGTTTCTTTTGGATTGACTGCAAGTGCTACATTTGAAGGAAGAGTCCAAGGTGTAGTTGTCCACGCCATCAAGTAAACCTGTTTTTCTCCTTTTACCTCAAACTTTACATATGCAGATGTATCTTTTACATCTTTGTACCCTTGAGCAACTTCATGGCTTGATAAAGAAGTACCACATCTAGGGCAATAAGGTATAATTTTATGTCCTTTATACAATAAATCCTGATCCCAAATCTTTTTAATTGCCCACCAGACAGATTCAATGTAGTTATTGTTATAAGTTACATATGGGTCATCCATATCAACCCAATATCCAACTCTCTCACTCATTCTTCTCCATTCCTGCTCATATGTCCAAACACTATGCTTACACTCTTTGATGAATGGTTCTACACCATACTTTTCAATTTCAGGTTTACCATCTATTCCTAATTTCTTTTCAACTTCCAGCTCAACCGGAAGACCATGTGTATCCCAACCAGCTTTACGTAGAACTTTATAGCCCTTCATTGACTTATATCTTGGTATAATATCTTTTACAACACGAGTTAATATATGCCCGATATGAGGTTTACCGTTAGCTGTTGGCGGACCATCGTAAAAAGTAAATGTTGGTCCTTCTTTTCTAATATCAATACTTTTTTTAAAAATGTCGTTTTCATCCCAAAATTTTAGGATTTCTTTCTCTCTTTCGATGAAATTCAGGTTTGTTGAAACCTTCTTGTACATAAAACTTCCTCCCCTGTATAGTAAGGGTCGGATAAAATATTATTTCAACTTCTGTTTTCGAAATTCCCATGTTTTAAGCGATTTTGAAAACAGATTAGTAGAAGCTATATTTTAGCGATCCCTTTCATATTTATAATAATTTCAAATATAAAAAACTCCTCTAATCCCAATAAAGGGACGAGAGAAGTTACTCACGTGGTACCACCCAAATTTATAATAAATTATAAAGTATACTATATTTTTTGCAATATACACTTTAGATCTCTTAATCAGATATTACAAAATAATACACATCTATTTATATGCTCCTTATTTCATCCATGTAATGTCTTTTATGCAACACATATAATCATTATTTCTTCATTCTATAACGGTTTTTGCCGGCACACTCTAATTAATTATTTCAAGCTGCTACTCATGGATGATTTTCAAAGATTATCCTTATAGGTATCCCACCACCACCTAATCTCTTAAAAGTTTTCCTCTTCTACTCGTTCCAATCATCGTATTTATTATATTCAATTAAAAGAATTATACACTAGGTTTTCAAGCTGTGTCAAGACTTGAAAATTTATTTATGTCCGCTGCTTATTAACTGAATTGCCACAATTTCCACAAAATTTTGTATTTGGAGTAACTCTTGCGCCGCAACCAGTACAAAACTTGCTAACTTTTACTTTCTCTTGAGGGATAACCTTTTGTCCACATTTCGGACAGAATTTATTAGAATCTGAAAGTATAGTTTCACATCTGGTACATTTAATTATTTCAGTATTATTATTATTTTTATTACTATTTTTATTACTATTTTTATTCTTTTCTTTTTGTATAGCTTTTACTGCATCTTCTGTAAGGTCATTAATGAATTCTATACTATTAAAAATTTTATTAAGCAACTGTACTAGCATAAAAGGTGTGATACTTTGTATGATTACAGTGGGATTACTGGTATCAATATATAATAAATCATTTACACCGGATTGCAAACATGTAAATCCAGTAGCAGCGGCATATTCATTATCAACATCTTTACCAGTCCTTACCGATAACATGTTCTGTATAAGTAAAAATCTCTTCGCCAGTATTTTTCCTTCCAAACCAATTTCAAATTTATTGTTATTATTTATAATTAGTTTGGAATCTACAAGTTGTTGCAAGGCATATTTTACAGATTTATCAGTTATAACCAATTCATCCTTTAACAGATTTTTAATAAAGTAAAAAAGCCATTTAGGATTGTTTTGTATATTGGTAATATCATTCTTTATTGTAACAATATCAATACCCTTTGATTCTACTTCAATATCATCCAAATACCATTTTAATACCCTTTTCCTTTCATAATCAACCAGATTAGCAAGGATTAAAGCCTGCAATGAATCTAATTCCGCTTTAAATTCACATCCTAAAAGCTTGCTGTCTCCTGTAAATTCCTTTATTCCTTCAATTGCAGCATCAATGTTTGTTGGAAATGCTATCTCTACAC
>CAYYEC010000061.1:0-7099 GCA_964470745.1 uncultured Eubacteriales bacterium
TGGCCTTTGAGTTGCAATAACTAAATGCATCCCTGCTGCTCTTGCCATTTGTGCAAGTCTACAAACAGCGTCTTCTACATCTCCCGGAGCAACCATCATAAGGTCGGCAAGCTCATCTATTATTATAACCACCTGCGGCAATATTCCTTCCTCTCCCTTTTCTTTCAAAGCTGCATTATATCCTTTTACATCCCTTACACCTCTATCTGCAAATAATTTATATCTCTCAACCATTTCTTGAACAGCCCAATTTAACGCCCCAGCTGCCTTTTTAGGATCAGTTACAACCGGTATTAATAAATGAGGAATCCCATTATAAACGCCTAATTCAACGACTTTTGGGTCTATCATAAGAAGTTTAACCTCATCTGGTGAGGCTTTATATAATATACTTACAATAAGACTATTTATACAAACACTCTTACCTGAACCAGTAGCACCCGCTATAAGTATATGCGGCATTTTCCCAATATCTGCTACAACATTATCCCCGGAAACATCTTTTCCTATAGCAAATGCAAGTTTAGATGAAAATTTGATAAAATCAGGTGTTTCTACTACCTCTCTTAAAAATATAGGAGTTACCTCCTTATTTGGTACTTCAATACCAATTGCTGCTTTTCCAGGAATAGGTGCTTCAATTCTAACACCTGATGCTGCTAAGTTTAAAGAAATATCGTCTGCCAAATTGACAATTTTACTCACCTTTACTCCCGGGCTTGGCTGAAGCTCATATCTGGTTATTGCAGGTCCTCTGGTTATATTAATCACCTTCGCTTCAATACCAAAACTTTTTAAAGTAAATTCAAGCTTTTTTGCACCCTCCATTGCCAGATTTCTCAATTCTTTAACGCTCTTTCCATCTCCAGTATTCTCCCCTAATAGATCAAATGGAGGAAATTTATATTGGATATCTTTCTTTTCTCCATTTGATATTTTTATATCCAGACTTGGGCTTTTCAATTTGCCTTTAATTTCAGATTTCTTACTATCTTTTTTGATACTTATCTTTATTGAATCATCTTTACTATCTAAATCATTTATATTTTCTAATTCATCATTTTTTTCATCGCTAATATTACTTTTTCCTAAATTAAAATCAATTATTTTGGATTTAGGCTTTATTTCAACTTCATCCATCTTTTTCTCTTCCATAAGAGCTTGAAATCCAATTTCAAGCTCTTGTTGTTTACTCTCTTTAGTACCACTTTTTTCTTTAGCAATTTCAACTTTTTTAATAATACTTTCTCTTAATTTCTTTATTACGCTTGCTAGAGATATATTAGTTAATAGCATAATATTTACTACAGATAGTGTAGAAAGTATTATTATTGTTCCTATCAGTTGAAATGTCATTAATAAAGGTAAGCTAATTATGCCTCCCAAAATACCTCCGCCTTTTAATTCCACACCGTCATTAAAAAATATATGTATAATTCTAAATAAATTCATATTTTCAATTCTACTTTTTTCAAAAAAACCTGTGTGTATAATTGAAGAAAAAAGAATTAATAATATAAGCGAATATATAGTTTTGTTCTTTATATATGAATCACACTTCTTAAAAATCATGATTAGTGAGTAAAATATTATTACAAAAGGTATAATATATGATGACATCCCAAGTAAACCTTTAAGTACATTACTAACAACTGTCCCAAAAATACCTACCGAGTTTGAAAAAAACAAGCTTAAAAATATTAATATTCCAAATGCAAATAGAAAAATTCCAAAAATTTCATTTTTATGTTTTGAAAACCCACTCTCAGTTCTAACATATTTTTTCTTCTTACGTACTTTTTTTACACTCAATTATAACCCTCCTGAAAAATAAACCTATTCTTTTTTCTAAATTCATTGTGCTTTCCAACTCATCTCAACTGTTTAAATATAACACATTTCTGATGTTTTTACTACCCATCACTTTATTTCATTTTGTTTAATGAAATGTTTGACATTACTATCTTTTGATGTTATTATTTATTTAAATTAAATATTGTTTTGGTAGAGGTGCGTCTTTTATTAGTAAATCTGTTGAAAACGTTGGGGTTTGATGAATCAGATTAAAAGGAAAATACGCCGAAGAATGTTTTTTCCCAAATAATTAATATTCTGGTTATATGGTTAATAGCTGTATAATTGTCATCAATAAATACTTATGATGGAGCGCTATCGACTAACAAATCAAAAAATGCAATATGTTTTTTGATAGAAATTAGATGACTGGTGCCAAATACCGGTTTTTTTTATTTTCTCCAATAGCATTGTTTTTATATTTTGAGTTAACATTAGTATTTTAATTCATACTATAAAATAAACAAAAAAATATTAAGATATTGGCTTAAGCCTAAAATAAAGATATTCTCAGGGGAGGTTTTATTAATATGAAAAAATATAATATTGCTGTTGTTGGTGCAACTGGAATGGTAGGTAGAACTTTTATAAAAGTTCTTGAGGAAAGAAATTTGCCTATTGAAAACATTTACTTTTTTTCATCAAGTAGATCAGCAGGGTCTAAAATTTCATTTAATGGTCAGGAATATACTGTTGAAGAGCTGACTGAAAACAGCTTTGACCGTGGAATAGATATTGCATTATTTTCTGCTGGTGGAAGTACCAGCGAAAAGTTTTCTCCTATTGCGGCATCAAAGGGTTGTGTTGTAGTAGATAACAGCAGTGCATGGAGGATGGATCCTAAGGTACCGCTAGTGGTTCCAGAAGTAAATCCACAGGATATTGAATGGAATAATGGAATAATTGCTAATCCAAATTGTTCTACTATTCAAGCTGTTGTAGCATTAAAACCATTACATGACAAGTATAAAATTAAGAGAGTTGTATATTCTACTTATCAAGCAGTTTCAGGTGCTGGTATGAGTGGATACAAGGATTTGGAAGATGGAACTAAAGGAGAAGCACCAAAAAAATTCGTGCATCCTATTGCAGGTAATTGTTTGCCTCATATAGATGTATTCCTTCCAAATGGATATACTAAAGAAGAAGAAAAAATGATAAAGGAAACTAGAAAGATTTTAGGAATCCCAGATCTTAAAGTAACAGCTACCACAGTAAGAGTTCCAGTTTTTAACGGACACAGTGAGTCAGTAAACGTTGAATTTGAAAATCAATTTAACCTTGACGAGTTAAAAGAAATATTGAAATCTGCACCAGGTATTATTGTTCAGGATGACCCTTCGAATAATGTATACCCTATGGCACTTAATGCAGCTGGCAAAGATGAAACATTTGTAGGTAGAATAAGAAGAGATGAGAGTGTCGAAAGTGGAGTAAATTTATGGGTTGTAGCAGATAATATTAGAAAAGGTGCGGCTACTAATGCAGTTCAAATTGCTCAAAAGCTTATAGAATTGTGGAATAACTAAAATATAGTTTTTGTTATTCTTTTATATAATTGTCAATAATATGAATTATAGCATAATTTACATTATAACCAAATTTGAAAGGATGTTTTATATGAGAAAACCTATTTTTGTAGGATCAGGAGTTGCTATAGTAACTCCATTTACGGAAGATGGAGTAGATTTTAACAAACTTGAAGAGCTTATAGAATTTCAGATTAAAGAAGGTACTGATTCAATAGTTATTTGTGGTACTACCGGTGAAGCTTCTACTATGCCGGATGCTGAACACAAAGCTGCTATCAAATTTGCTGTGGATAAGGTTAATAAAAGAGTACCTGTAATAGCCGGAACCGGAAGTAACGATACACATCATGCTATTGAGTTAAGTAAGTATGCTGAGGAAGTTGGCTCTGATGCCATATTAAGCGTAACACCTTATTACAATAAGACTACTCAAAAAGGATTATTGGCTCATTTTAAAGCAATAGCTAATTCAATAAATATTCCTGTAATTCTTTATAATGTTCCTTCAAGAACCAATTTAAATATTAATCCTGAAACTATTAAAGAATTATCCAAAATTGATAATATTGTTGGAATAAAAGAATGTAACTTGAATCAGGTTGCTGAAACTATTCATCTATGTGGTGATGACTTCGCTGTTTATTCGGGTGATGATTCAATAGTTTTACCTATGCTTTCACTAGGAGGTAAGGGTGTTATTTCTGTTATGGCAAACATTATTCCAAGAGAAACTCATGATATGGTTATTAAGTTTTTAGAAGGTGATATTGAAGAAGGCAGGAAAATTCAACTTGGAGCTACAAATTTAATTAAATCACTTTTTATAGAAGTTAATCCTACACCAATAAAAGCAGCTATGAATTTAATGGGAATGAATGTTGGTAAATGTCGCTTACCGTTAGTTGATTTAGCTGAAAAGAATTTGGAGATTCTGAAAAAAGAATTAATAAATTATGGTCTTATAAAATAAAAACTCATAGGCATTTAACCTATTCGTTTTGGCTTCTTTTATTTTCATTCCAAGAAGCCAAATTAAGATACATAACAGTCGAAGACTGTGAAGCAAAGAGGCTGGGCAATAGGAATAAAAACCTTGTTACCATTGCCCTAGCCACAATAATACAAAAGATTGAAGGGATTTTTAATGATAAATATTTTAATGAGTGGCTGCAACGGAAAAATGGGTCAAGTAATATCAAGATTGGCTCAAGATCATAAGGATATTGAAATTGTTGCAGGATTTGATATTTCAGATTCCATTAAAAATACTTATCCAGTTTATACTAATTTAAATGAATGTAAAGAAAAAATTGATGTAATCATAGATTTTTCTCATCCAATGGCATTAAGTAATCTTTTAAATTTTTCTGTTTCCAGAAATATTCCTTTAGTTATGGCCACTACAGGACTTTCTAAATCTCAAATTGATGAATTAAAGATTGCTTCAGAAAAGGCACCCATTTTCTTCTCTGCAAATATGTCGTTAGGAATAAATTTATTAATTGATTTAGTTAAAAAAGCTGCAAAAGTATTGGAAAGTAATTTTGATATTGAAATCATCGAAAAGCATCACAACCAGAAAATAGATGCTCCTAGTGGTACTGCTTTAGCAATTGCAGATTCAATTAATTCTGTTCTAAATGAGAAGCAGAAATATATGTACGATAGACATTCCAGAAGAGTAAAAAGAAGTAAAAATGAAATTGGCATTCATGCTGTGAGAGGTGGAACAATTGCGGGAGATCATTCTGTAATTTTTGCAGGGAATGATGAGATTATAGAAATTAATCATACAGCAATTTCGAAAGAAATATTTGCAGTTGGAGCTCTCAAGGCTGCAAAATTCTTATACAATAAATCTCCGGGAATGTACTCTATGGATAATTTATTAAAAGAGTTTGAATAGTTAATATAAAAAAGCAAGTTCATTGAACTTG
The DNA here is from genome assembly GCA_964470745.1 of uncultured Eubacteriales bacterium. Classification (GTDB taxonomy): domain Bacteria; phylum Bacillota; class Clostridia; order DSM-8532; family CAYYEC01; genus CAYYEC01. Next base: position 5,324 of record CAYYEC010000061.1, read on the forward strand.
CTTTTTTAACGTTTATATTATTCTTTTTCTGCCTCTTCACTAGTGGTCTGTAAAGTATATATTCATGGTAAGCAGACCACAAACAGAGGAAGTGGATTTGTAAAGTTTTAAATAAGATCTATGTAAAAGAAACTTTACAAACCACTAGATTCCATCTTATCAATAATATGCTTTTTTATAGTAGGATAAACAAAGAAGTTTGTGATTAATCCAATGGTACTAACAGTTATAAAAGGAAATAAAATAAATCCAATTATTATATTATAGAAGGAAGCCAAAATCAATCCAATACATAATATTAAAATCAATAAATTAGGTATAAATCTTATCATAGCAAATATTAGCGCATTCTTGTATAATTGCTTAATAGTAAGTTTAAATGTAACTAATAATGGATACATATACATATGCATCATAGCGTAAATTATAAATGCTAAAATCAATAATCCTGAAGCAACTGATACTAATAAATTATTAGTTCCTTTTATTGATAAATATACATTTATATCTATAGAAACAAGCAGTACAACTGCGAAATCAATTATACTAATTATCAAACTCTGTTTAAGATTTTTTAAAGCATGCTCTTTAAAATCAGACCATAAAAATGCATGTTCTTCTCTAGCATAATTTCTTAATAAGTAAGTAAACCCAGCCTGCGCTGGTCCAACTGTTATAATAGGTATGCACAAAAAGATTAAACTGATAATAAACCTCAATGTCATATCTGTTCCTAAATCACCCATAATCGTTTTTTGAATTAAAAATTGAGTAGCTATCATTGCTGCAACAATCGCCGGTAAATTAAATAATAAAAACATCAAATTAATTTTTATTAAATTCCAAAATTTTCTTTGATATATTTCAAAGAAAACTACAATTCTTGGTTTTGGTGGTTCGTCCTTAGAAATTCCCGGACCTGGTTTCGTGTAATCAAAGAAGCCAAAAAATCCTGCCATATCCTTTTCCCCTTTTTCAATATTTTTTGCAATAAACATTTTATATTCCTTGTTCAAATATTGCAAAATAATATACCTCTGTCTATATGTTGCATATTTTTTCCGTGTAATATATTTAATGCAACATATATAAAGTATATTTTCTCTCATTATTTATTCTATCAGTAATATAATCTATATTCAATATAATATATTAACAATATTTGATGGAATATTTTTATCTTAAAAAGTATTGACACTAATAAATTATGCTAGTATAATTTATTATGCTGTATAAATAAGCGAGTGTGCTGGAACTGGCAGACAGGCACGTTTGAGGGGCGTGTGTCTACGACGTATGGGTTCAAGTCCCATCACTCGCACCACATTTTGTCTGAAAAGCTCTATTTTTAGGGCTTTTTGGCTGTTTAAAAACTATTCTTTTTTATTTCAATTTTTAAATTCAGCTTGTTTTTTTGTCAATAAAGAAAAATAGAAGGTATTACCCTTCTATTACTTCAATTAATTTCTTAACTCCTACTAAATTAATTGCTCTTGTTATATTGTACGCAAGAAAACTAAGCCCCATCTCTGCAGTGGCTTTTTCTTTTCCTTTACAGAGCAAATAATATGCTTCATGATATCGCTTAACTGTTCCAAATGGATGCTCTGACAAACACATTCGCTCTTTTATTTTGTGTTTTTCTTCCTTTATTTTTAGAATAACTTTTTTCTTTATCTCATTCTTTCTAGTAAAGCTGTTGTATAATGTGAAGTTCGGTGGCAGCTCTTGTAATTTATAATTAATACTACCAAACATTTTTACCGGAACATATTT
>CAYYEC010000061.1:7109-12270 GCA_964470745.1 uncultured Eubacteriales bacterium
TCAGTATCAAAATATACTTCTTTATGATTTTTACTGCCCGTGCATCTATTAGGGCAGTTTCTGCAAGCTATTTTATTTGCGTAAGTTATTCCTGTTCTCTTCTTACTGAACTTCCTTAAAATTTCACCCATAGGACAAATGACTGTATCATCATCCTGTCTTATAAAACAGCTTATTTTCGTACACTCTTGTACTTCTAACGTTATTGATGTATTTTCATAGCATTTTGGTAATACTCCTGCTGATATACACTTTTGAATATCTGTTGGGTTTGTGGATGATTTTTCTGAGTCACTTATTTCTTCATCCTTGTATTCAATATCATATAACCTATCCGATTTATCATATCTACTCGCTACTTGTGGTACTATGCCACTCATTACACATTTTAATATGTCTTTTTTACTTTCATATCCTCTATCAGCTACTGCTTCTATTATCTCTACATCTAAGGCTTCCTTTGCTTCGTCTACTACTTCTTTTAGCAATCCCGAATCATTACAGTGATTTGTTACTTTATAGTCTGCTATTAAGTGATTTCCACTGTCTACTGCTGTTTGTACATTATAATATGGATGAAAACCATCTTTGCTTTGCATTACTCTTACTTCCGGGTCTGTTGTCAGCTTCTGCGTTTCTCCTGTAGCCTTTAATTCCTCAATATAGTTTTCATATTTTGCTTTTCTTTCCTTTATCTCCTCTATATACTGCTTTATTTCTTCAGCACTATGTTCCTTTAATTTATCATCTTCTTTATCATTATTTTCTAATTCTTTTAGATATTTTACTAAATTTTCATCTATTCGTTCAATTTTATCTTTTAATGTATCCTTATTATATGCATTCTTTTTAGAGTTTACTGCCCGTATTTTGGTGCCATCGACTGCAAGCAATTCTTTTTCATACAAGCTTAACTTCATACATACTTTTACAAACTCTCTGAACAAGCCTTTTATGGAATTTCGATTATCTTTTCTGAAATCTGCTATTGTTCTGAAATCAGGTGTTATCCGTCTTAAGAGGAAAAAAACTTCAGTATTCCTTTTACATTCGGTCATTAATTTTCTGCTTGATCTGATTTTATTGAGATAACCGTATATGTATAGTTTTAATAGGTCTCTTGGATCGTAAGGTGGTCTGCCTGTTTTATTTAGAGAAGATCTTTTTATTTCAAGCTTTTTTATGTCAAGATTATCTACAAATGCATCAATAACTCTTACAGGATTATCTTCTCCCACCATATCCTCTATACAGTCTGGTAAAAATGTTTTTTGTCCTCTATTTTCCCCTTTTATATATTTCATCCTCAACACCTACCCTATCTTTATTATACCATATTTTGCTGTGTTTTCGGACAAACTGACCAAATTTTCCCACCTAATTGAATGTGGGTTTTTTAATACGTAATATTTATACCAAAAATGCTGAATTTTAGCATGAAGTAGAAAATGAGACTTGGGGACATTCCTTCCTAATTAGTATTTCTCTAAACTCTGAAGGTGTGTCCCCATGTATCATTTTCGGGCAGACTGCCACTGATTCTGACCAGTTGGGGAATTGCATTTTTTTAATACTGTTTTCAAGTTCCGGCAAACAGAATTAGGATTAAGTATTTTTCTCCTGCTCAGCTGAAGATTATACAGGAATATAAAAACCTCTATTCTCCTTCTATTGAAGCAAAGTTTTATATTGACCCACTGTAATTGTAGCAAAGTTGGTACAAATTAATCTGTTTTCCACAGCAATGGGGGCACCTCAATAAGTGCTGCAATGAACTTACGACCTGATGGTCAATGTTCCAGAGCACAAGAACAAACTGTTAGTAAAAGCTGATCTAAATACGTAGCTACTTAATTAAATCAGCTTTTACAGCAAATAAAAGTTGATCTAATAACATGTTTAATTCTCTAGATGGAACATTAATAGACGCATAATAATCATTACTTATCGCCGTATTAAGGTGCATATATGCATTTCTAACATCCTTTTTCGCATATATTTTAAACAAACTAAATAATTGCGAACATTCAAATTCTGTTATCTCTTTTAATGTCTTACTAAAGAATTCAATATATTGCTCTAATTGCTCTATAGTATAGAGAGAATTACTGCGTTTAACTTCCAAATCCTCTCTCTGTTCTGAAGCAATATTGTTATTTTTTAATTGTTTTTCATAATCTTCAATTTTAATTTTTAGTATGTTGATGGAAATCTCGGGCGAACCAGCTGATAGGTATTCCTGTGATATGTCGCCCTGAGAAATAGGGATACTTGCAGGTAGATATTTAAGCAACTTATAGTAAACTTCTTTTTTATCTTCATTAAAATGTTTTTTCAAAGAAAAGTGATAGCCAAAGAATGCACCCAGAAAAGCTGATAAAAAAGGAGCTACAATGTTAATCAATAATGGAACCATTTCATTTAAATTCATTTTAAGTCACCTCAGATTAAATTAAATGTTGATAGTCGTCTGCAAAATTAAAAATAATTTTCTGTTGCCTAATCCTTCTTTAACCACCCATTTTTATAATGTTATGGGAATATTGGAGTAACTGCATTACATAGATAATTAGCACTTTGTACAGAATGTATATTATGATTATCTAATTATTTACAATAGATAATTTCAATATCACCATCTACAAATCCAATTCCTATTGCAGATACACTTATTAATATTTCAGCGTTTTTCCCCTCGCTAAGGTATCTCTCCACTAATTTTTTGATATAAATTAAACCCTGTTCCCATTCTTCAATTCGTTCTGTTCTTTTTATATAGCAAATATCTTCCCCAGTAGTATAATAATCTGTACAAGCCCAATCTTGATCGTTTTCATCAAATTCATCTGCTCCAATTAACTGTATATCATAAGTCCCTTCTGATCCTTCATATATATTAAAGTTAAATGCTATAATTCCCTTTGGAAGGTCTTGCTCTAAAACCTTATTTAGCCAATTGGAAAATATTAAAAAGTCACTCATCTTTTATTCCCCTATAAATAGTATTTTTATATTCATACTCTCTTACAAGTATACAACATACAGACCATAAGAGATTTGCTTATGTACATGCAAGTACTTATTCTCAATCCATCCCTTCAGAATCAAGTTCAAAATGATTATGCCAAAACTCAATAATGCCACTACTAGGATCAAAGAAACCTTTTTCAACAGGTAAAGATTTATTAAACTTATATTTAATGTTTTGATTATATGCTGCTGAAAAAAGCTGTAAAGGAAAAGTATCATATTGTTGTACAGCATTAACACAGTCAAAATGTGATAGATACGATTCCTCGCAATGTTCTCCTTTCTCAAACATACTTGTAGCACCTAGCCTGATAATATGTTTCTTAGGAATACAGATATAATTTGGTAATTGGCTCAAGTGATTAATTCCTAATTGAATCTGTAACTCCCCATTGTCAAAAGCATGATAGAGAGTATGTGGATCGAAATCCACGGTATAGGCAAGTACTCCACTAAAAAAATTCGGATTATCTTTGAATGTAACATCTGAGACACTTTTTATATTGCTTAATGCGTCAACCATCGTTCCTGTCCATCTATAAGCCTCTGTATAGCTACCTCCAAATGGGTAATCTTCATCGGTCTCCTTACTTTTTTTAGGCTTATATTGTTTATAGAACGTTAGGCTACTCTTAACTTCTATTGCAGCAAACAGTGCTTCGGGCTGAATTATTGCAAAATCGTCAGTTTGCAATAAAGACACATAATTATTTGAATCGTAAATCAAGCAATCAATCTGTTTTGTTTGGTATTTAAAAATTTCACATTCATTCGCTTTCTTATAGTTAGCAACAAACCCAGATTTAATTCTTAATGCATCAGATGTAAAACTTTTCAAGTATTCACGAAGAACGCTTTCCCTATAGCTTCCAAGAGTAGGTGGATGATTTGTAAACAATGAAATTTTCTCAAACTCCAAAAATAATTTTTCTTGTTCAATACTATAAAACCTAGATATATTCACAATATTATCCTCCTTTATTGAATGTGAACTAATCTTCATCACTAGAATTACAATCGCATTTTTGCTCGATTTTATATTTGTGACAAATATGACAGTATTCCATTTCTACAGTAATCCCACCGTCCTTGTTATTAGCACATTTATGCCACAAGCATGTACCCGCTGCTAAGCTATCATCATAAATAAGTGCTGGTGCTCCACATTCTGGACATAATAAAAATTCTTCACAATAAAGTTTATCATTCTTATTGTGGCAACTTGTACAATAAAACCTAACTGGGTATGATTTATTATCATAAAAGACAAATAATGAGTATTGCCCACAATAATAGCAATTCATCCGGGTATAGTCTGCACCACTAATTTTTATAATATCGTTTTCTCTATTTGCAATCTCATAAAAACAGAAGATTTTTTCTATTTCCCCATTCAAATAATCGTCAAAATATTCATTTTCAACTATGTCTCCAATAAGTTTAAACGATGGTGAAATTATTTGATGGTGAAGTTCAAGTATTAATTTCTTACCTTAGCTGCAATTGCAACTTTTTTTAAATTAGATGATTTAAAAGTTGCAGGATAATGTTTTTTCACCTCATTACATAACTTATTTATTTCTAATGATTTACAGTTAAATAATTCCTCCAAAGTTGGTTTGAGTGGATCAACACAATGATCAAAGAGTGAATTTTTGTCAAACAAATAAATGATATTTTTAAAACATAGCAATTGCTTCAATAATAACTCAACACCCTGAAATACTGACAATAAAGCATATTTATAATCTCTCTTATCTCCACTTTTTTCTGCTAAACTTAAGTGTTCAAAACCATGACTAATTGAATCAAAAGCATTTTCATATAATAAAAACTTCATCATATCCATTTACTCCCATAAAGAATTGTTCTATTCTTTCCAAAAGCTCTTTCACCTAAACAACATATATTTTGAAATAAATTGCTATCACGTCTTTACATTTCCATTAAATACATTTACTACAACAAATCTACAAAAAAACAATTCAGTATAACGCCTATATCCTCCACCCAATATCAACCCTTACCTTCTTCTTCCCATAAGCACCAATCTCAACAGTCTCCCATATGGTAATGTCATCAATCAGGTTTACAATATCCGCATTAGTCAGCTTATTATTCTGCAATATAT
>CAYYEC010000062.1:0-12169 GCA_964470745.1 uncultured Eubacteriales bacterium
CCACTTCCTGCACTAAAATGAATACCGGCATCATCTAAAGATATCCTTCTTAAATTACCATTAATTGAAGCATAGTACTCCAGAATAAATTCATCTTCATCCTTTAAAATATATCCTTTACCATTTTTGTCTGTTCCAGTTCCTGAACCCATTGTTATTACAGGTACTTTATACAACCCTCTTTGCTCAAAGGTCATTTCCATTTTAACCAGAACATCATATTGATGAACCATTACCGGCTCGAGTGGATTACCTGATGAGTCCGTACTCTCTGTTGTCATTGATTTATGGTTTGAATCAACCCAATAAAGAAGATTATTTTCAGAGTCGGTTAATTGAATATCCGGATAAGGTGTGCCATTCTCATAATATTTTCTTACTGCTGCTTTCCACTGTGCAAATTCATCATGTATATGAACGAAGTTAATTTCATCATCTTCATACTCAATCATCATGGTAAGCAGTTCGTCAACTGTAAGCCTCGTTACCTTTGCATTATCAGCCATTACATAATAAATGTCCCCGGTATCTGCAGTGAAATTAATAATATTCACTTTGTTGGCATCCAAGGTTCCTCCAACAATTGCATCACCTAGTATTTTTACAAGTCCCTCTTCCGTAACTTCAAAACTAATTTCTTCATTTTGTTCATTAATTATTTTCAAACCCTTTAAAGTTGCAGCATTTAATTTTCTCTCTTTAAAGGCATAATCAACAGTGTTTTTTGTATCCTGAAGTGTAACCTGAAAATCAAAAAAGCTGCTCCTGAAGTTTCCAAGAACAACCTTTGTATTCTTTCTTTGAGCGATATCTTTATTAAGCTCTAATATCCTCGCTTGTATATCGATCCCAAAGCTTTCATGTTTGATTGTTACAACATCACCCAAATCTACCTTTTCAAGTTCCTTTACACTGGCATACTCCTCAGTATAATATAGGTCTGCAAAGTCTATTTTATAATTCACAAATGGTACTTCATTCAGTTGGATATATTTTAAAGCAAGAGCATCTAATTGTATTTGAGTTTCTGCATCAAATTGGATGTACTTGTTTTTTATATTTGCATAATTATTTATATATTGGCTGTCAATAGTACCTCCAAGGCTCTCACTTTTATTTGCATAATGAAGCCTTGTAACAACATTTGAAATATCCTCTACTGCTTCAATTCCCTTTAGATTTTTGCCTTTGCGGATTGACACATTATTACTTACTCCTATTTTTTGCTTTATAGATATGGTAAGTCCATCTATATAAAGTTCCCCCTGCCAGATAGTCAGAATGTTTATCAATACTTCCGATTTATTCTTTTGGGTCACTGCAATTTCATTTAATCCAAGGTCATCACAGATTCCAACAGAATATTTAGTCCCTGTTAATAGTTCATTCAAAATATAATCAACAGGTTTATCACTGTATATAAATGAAACTGAGTAATCATCCAACATATCTGATTGGAATAGGCTTTCACAGTATACTTCAACTGTTTCTTTATAACTCCCCTTCTTAGAGATCCCTATTATCCTGTAATACTGTCCATCAGCTTCGGCAATTTTGTCCTTTATTACTTCATTTGCATACTGCACCGGAATAGAAAAGGTCAGTGAATAAAGCCCATTAACCTTGGATCTTGCTGATGCACTTAATACATCTATATCCGTAATTTCAGTCCCATTAAAATTTGTTTCATTCGGGTTATATATTTTAATCAAATTATCACCTTCAGCTATGTAATAGGCGTTCTATCAGGAGTAGTTGTCTCAAAGGTAAAAGTATATTTTCTGATATGTTTCTTAATTTCCTTCTGCTCGATATCTCCAACCAGGTTACAGTTATATTCATAACCTTCATCTGTAAAACCTATATCAAAGGTGCTTCTCATAATGCTATCCAGAGCATCAATCATGCTGTACAGTTCAGTATAACTCGAGGTATCAAATACAATTGAGAGAGTAATTATCCTATTTTCTCTCTTCCTGCCATAAGTCACTTTCTGGTTTGAATATGGAATTTCATCTTGAATTAATGTCTGTTTTGCAAAATCAGGCACATTTTTATCTATAACAATTATCTTTAAATCATCATCAGTATAGGTAACACTATTACTGTCTTTAAAATATATTTCACCCACGAACACCCACCTCCCTCAGACTTTGATTAAATTTGAATTGTAATTGTTCAGTCAAATAGTCAATATCGTTCCTATTGGAGAAATTTGCACCGTCAAGTGACACATTAACGTTTATATTGTTTGTTGTGCCAAGTGGTGCTTTGTTATTAGAATTAAAGGGATTAAAACTTGCCGGAATAATGCTTTCTCCCTTATGGATAAGAGCAAGCTGGTCGTTAGGAACAAATGGAGTCCCTATATCATAACTTGGAATTGAGTCAAAATCTGAATCTATAACAATAGTTTTATTATCTACTTTTTTCTTATTAAATATATTAATCTTATCAAGAACTTTTCCAATTGTGTCAATCAAATTACCTATTATGTTTTGAATAAATTTTATTTGATTTTGAATTTGCTGTCTCATTCCGTCAAAAACACTTGAGAATATTTCAGCTATACCTTCCCAAGCTCTTTCCCAGTCCCCGGTCAATACGCCCACTATAAAATCAATCAGACCTTTTAATACTCCAAGAAACACGTTTATTACATTGATTATGGTATCAAAAACATAAGTAAATGTTGTCTTCAAGAATGGAAGAACTATATCAAACTGCTGTTTCAACCTATCTAATATTATCTTTACAAGCTCCCACAAGCCACTTAATATCTCCTTTATTTGTGGAATCCATTTATTAAATGATGCTGCAAGCTTCGGCACTATTTCATTGGAAATGTAATTAAAAATATCAATCAGTGGCGGCAGCAGTGTATCCTTTAAATATGAAAATACATCTAATGTTACCGGCATTGTATTTTTACTAAAATAATCAAATACTTTACCTACACTGTCAAATGTGACTGATATTAATTTTTGAATCTGCGGCATAAATTGCTGAAGCCAATTAGCAAATTGATTTAGTATTGGAAGTACAGGTTGCCCTATTGGTAATACAATTCCAGTCTGCAGGTTTCTTTTTATTCCATCCAAGGCTTCACCAAATGTATCATATTTAACTTCATTTATTTTATCTAATGTATCTGCTGTGCTGTCTGTAACACTTTGTATGTTCCCAAGAGATATTATTGCATCAGCTTCCAAGTCCTCAAACATTGTTCCAAATAGAGCTACACCTATTTGATTTTTCTTCAATGGATCATCCATTTTACCTAAAGCAGATAATACTTCCTTTGCAGCTTTCTGTGCTTTTTCGCTACCTTCTGCAAAATTACTAAACATTTCATCAGCATTAAATCCGAGGGCATTAAAAGCCTCTGCACTGGATGTTGACATATCTTTACTTCTTATTGTAAATTCCTTTACTGCATCACCTATTTTATCTATGGAAAATGAACCGTCTTTTGCTCCTTGAATTAAAATATCATTGAATTGGTCTGCACTATATCCCAATGCCTTAAAATGTGGAGCATACTCATTTAAAGTATCAAGCAAGTCACCATTTTTGTTAGCTCCATTTTGAGCACCTTGTGCAATAATTGTATAGGCTTCGTCAGCTGAAATTCCAAATTGTTTCATTAGAGAATTAACTGTATTTATACTTTCATTTACATCAAACTGAAAAGTATCTCTTATCATAAGAGCTGTTTGGGTTGTCTTCTCCAGTTCTTCTCCAGTAAGTCCTGTAGTCTGTTTTACTTGGGACATACTATTTGCTATGTCATCAAAGCTCTCACCAAAATTGTTATTGTATATATTAATAAGGGATTTCTCCAGCCCTTTCATTTCTTTATCAGCTGCTCCTGTTGAGGTTTGAAGTCCATTTAGTGATTTCTTTAATTCGTCTGCCGATTTCACACCTTTAACTGCCATGCCAACCGCTGCAACACCAACCGATGCCAAAGTACCTACGACTGCTGTTTTCAAGAAGGAAGTCAGTCCTCCAAGCTTCCCCTTGAATTCTTCAGTTTTGCTGTCGGCTTTTCGCATTCCTAAAGTAAAGTTTTTGTCATCCAGTTCCAGGTGGTAAGCATAAGTTGCCAAATCAATAACACCAGCCATTTATGCTCACCTCTTTTCTGCCAAGGGTCTTAATCTGTCCCAATCCGGCTCAGTTTGATACAGCATTTTTTGTTTCTTAAGCTGCTGCCTGTATTCAGGATCTTGCTGTAATATAAACAGCTTAAAGTGTTTCAACAAGGATAAAAAAACAGCATAGGGAAGTTTTAATGTTTCATAAAATCCCATGCTGCTTTCTTTCATTATAAAGGCTATATTCTGCATAATTTCTATTTCATCGCTATAGTAAAAATCCCCGGAGCCTTTTATTTTGACTCTGGGGATCATGAGTTTGGGTCATTTGCAATATCCTGCACGTGCTTCATCATTTCCTGGATTATTATCTTTAAGAACCTAATATCATCAAACCTTTCATTTATTAAATCCATATCAACCTTTTTTGTTTTGTCCATATTTAATATATCAATTACAAGCTCCTTCATTTTTCCGAGTGCATCAGCTTCATTTCTTAGCTTCCTTATGTCCTCGGCATATTTGGTAAGTTTAATTACAAACTCCGTAGATATACTACCTTCAATCTTATATTCATCCCCTCGAATATCCTTAAATATTAAAGGCTCTTTTATTAGAACACTTAAATCAACAATTTTACTCATACCATTTCACCTTACCCATCTGTTTCTATAATTTCAATGTAGTTTTTGTTATCATTGGCAAGCCCTGCAAATTCATAATTTACAGTTGTAGGTTTGTCACTGAATTCAAAGGACAAATCACCATCAAACTGTGCCTTATATATATTGACAGTCAATGTACCACCTGATTTCTTTTGATGTACAAACCTTAAATAAATTATGGGACTTTCATCATCAAAGTTTAATATCATTTTCTTTGTTCCTGCTCCGTCATCGGTAAATGCCGCTCCCAAAAGGAACTTTGAAATATTCTCCAATATCCATGTCATAATCCCGGTGGAAAACTTTATATTTTTATCTGTGGTTATCTTTTTAATTAACCCCCTGTTTGTGGATTTGATTTCTATTTTCTCCGCACCTATTGTTATGCTGGCTCCCGATTCAATTGCTCCAATATTCGTTAAAGCTTCTTCTTCAATTGTCGTTAAGTTTTCCAAATCTGCAATTCCTGTAACAAGTCCCAGGTATAACTCACCAGATCCAAGCAATATTGGTTCACTCTCTTGATAATTCATAGCCATAGCTTATTTCTCCTCTTTAGATTTTTACAAGAAAATATATAACTATTTCAAACATATCAGTATCTGGATTTTTCAGGATACCTCCCCCGTTTAACATCTCCGTAAGTTTTATAGTAGTATCTGTATCCTTAATCCTTATTGCTTCTCTTACTTCATCCAGTAAGTGCATAAGTCGCTTTTGAAGCTGAATTAAAGTACTCAAATCCTTCCCTACAAGATTAAACGTTATTTGATAGTCCTTTATAATGCCGCTGTTAATAGGTTTATAGTTATATATAATATATGAGGAACACTTTATCTTTTCCGGCTTCTCGACCAAATAGATGTGTTCCCCATTTAATAGATTTAATAATTCTGAATCCTGCAAAAGATACTGACGGATTACCTTCATGCATCCATCACCTCTTTGATCCTCTTCTTTATATTCTCCATATTCATATCCACAGCAGGCTCAAGATATGGCTGATGTCTTTCAGCCCAGTAGGCATATTCCACATTTGACCCAACAGCACCTTCTGTTTTCTTTTCATCACTTCTTACTTCATGTGTAATTGACCTTTTTAAAGTTCCCGTGTCTACCGGACATAAAAGCTTGGAATCCACTTCAACCATAATGACTGATTCCAAAACTGATCTTTCTCTTTTCCTTTGAACTTCCTCAATGACTTTTCCAAAAGGACTACTGCTCATAGATCATCAACTCCATATAACTGTCCCACCTGATTATTTTCATTGTTTTAAATCTCTTGGTTTCAATTTTAAGTAATGTGCCTTCAACTATGTCAATATCAATGTCGCAAAAAACCCGTTTTGTACATTGAACCCTATATCCATAATCTTTATAGCAAAGTTCACTTGAATATGGCTGCACGTCCGCATAAATTGTTTTTAAATCTGTGACTTCTCCATCATGCCAGATCCCATAATCATCAGTATAACCTTCACTCTCTGACAAAACCTTTAATTCCTTATCATAAAACATTAACCCACTACCTTTACTCTGGGCTTTGGCAGAGCAGTTTTTATTGTTTCCGGGATATCGTGTGTAAATGTTGCTGACCTGCTGCCTTGGGACTGGGATGTAATTCCTTCCGCATCTCTATTCCGGTATAAATAGATTGCATAATCTATAATGGTACATTCATATTGTTCTAGTATATCATCAATACCACAGTAGCCTTTTATTATATTTTCTGATTTTGACAAGTAGTGCTGCAAGACGAAGTCTTTGTCACTACCTTCAATACCCAGAAGCTGCTTCATTATATCCAGCATAATATCACCCTTATACCTTTACCGCTATTTTGTTTTTTATCAGTAATTCCGCTTCTTCCTCATCTTTTACTTCAAGAATATCCCCGATTTTCTTTTCATTTTTTGCATACTTAACATTTTGTAAAAGCTTAAGGCTTATCTTTTTACTTGTTCTCTTGCTGCTTTTAGACTGCTGACTGTTTTTAGTGTCTGACTCTTTAACCTGCGTTTCTTTTAAATCACTATCCATATCTTGTGTCTTTGCTTGCTCCTGCTTCTCATTATTGTTTTCCATATAAACAAATCCTCCTTCATACTTGCATATTTTTTATTCGGTGTGTACTGTAGCAATGAACACAGAATCAATCTTTTCAAAGCTTGGCAGTGCTATTTCGGACACAATCGTTTCTATATTTACCGGATGTGGTATCTTTATTGTAGTAATGGCAACTCCGGTATTTACAATTTGCACCTGTGCATCTGTTCCACCACTCATTAAGTCCGACTCCTCCGGAGTAGTCCCAAAGTAGGTATTACCTAAATTGCCTTCCGGGATAAGTGTAAAAACATCATCCGGGAAGAACTGGTATGTTGTACCATCCTGCAGAGCATATTTCTTATTATATACAGCAACGGAAATCCCAAGTTTTGTTTGAAGATACTGTTTCAACAGAGTGTCAGTCATTATCTGGTTTTGTCCTCCTATCGGATTCATATCCAGCTTTATGCTCTTGTTTGAAAGAAGATAGTTCCATGTTTTCTTTGTACAAACAGCTCTTGTGGGCTTATCTCCCGTATCCTGTTCAACAATATCCTGCCACCTCTGAATATCCTGTACCGGGGTGGAATTGTCTGTATCACTCCACATGGCAGTAGACAGCAGCACTTCTTTATGGTTTGAGTCAAACTTATAATCATAGTCATAGCCAACTCTATTTGCTGTTATATATACTTTTCCTGTACTTAACAGCTGCATCCTCATTCTTTCATTGTTTACTTCAGCGCCTTTTACAAGACTGTTTGCATCATCATAAATCTTTTGGATTATTGGCATTATATAATTTGAATTTGCAGCTGATGCAGCCTTGTTTATTTCCTGTCTTTCTTTTTCTCCAATACGCATTGCTTCCCTAAAAAACGGCATTTCAGTTTCAATTTTCTTAAACCCGATTCTGTCCCTTAAAGTTGCTTTTGTATCAAATGCACTTGGCATCAATGCCACAGGAAGCCCGTTTGATCCTTTGATCCAGCTCAAGTCCAATCCAAGCTGTTTTCTAGCCGGATACAGAGTTGCTCCCAGATATGGGATTGCATTTGACGGGTTGTTTGTGTAGTATGTTCCCAATTCTTTGGCATTTATTAAATCAAATATATTAGGCATTTTCTTCTCATCTCCTATTTAATAAACTGTATTTGCTTTAGAGCCGCCACAGCATCTGCGGCTGGTGCTTCCGGCAATTTATCCATGGCAATAAAGCCATGAATCAACATTGCTCCACTTGCCGCACCATAGGTGACATCCACATCATGAAAAAGGACACCTTCTGCCAAATTAGCATCCGTGCCCTGTGTGTTTTTCTTCTGTACCGGCTCATCTAAATTTTCAAGAACCACTTTTGTCTTCCCACCTACAATTGTTCCTGCAGATACAATTTTCTTTCCATCCTCATTTGCTGTAATTCCCTCATCATCCACTGTTACTGCAACTGCCACATAGTGGTCGGGGAATTTTAATATTTCTTTCTTATTTGTAAATGTTGTTTCAACAAATTTACTCAACCCTTCTCACTCCTTTACTTGAAATATTGGTTTTGACTTTCTTGCATGGATTGATTACTTTCAGCCACCTGTTTTGCAAGCTTCATGCCGATGCTTTCAGAACTTTTATTTTTGCCATCTTCTCTTGGTGGAACATAACCATTCTTGAGCCTGGCTTTAACTTGTTTTTCCACTACCTTGTTAATGACAGTAACAAGCAGGTCTGATCTTTCCATTATCTGCTCCATATCCTCACCAAATACAAAATCCAGTAAATCAAGGTCATACTCTTTTTCCTTAAAATACTGGATTTTTTCAAGCCTCATTTCTCTGTCTAAAAGTTCTTTTTCCTTCTGTTGAAGTATTTCTTCCTGCGACATTTCAGCTTTTTTCTTTTCTTCATCGAGTTTCTGCTTCCATTTCTTTTCATTGGTTTTTATGGCTTCTGAGACTCTTTTGTCACTGAAGCTTTGCAGGTAATTTTGAAAGTCTTCGTTTTCTATGATTTTGTTAATGTCAAAGTCAGTTTCTTGGGTTTCCTTGTTCTGTGTTTCATTTTTGTTCTGGTTATTATCTTCCACGATAAATTCTCCTCTCATATTAAAAGGACACCCTATTGGATGCCCTAATCTTATTTCTTTATTTATTCGTATTTTATAAATGTCATGTATCAATCTTGGTACCGAAAATGCTTATTATCTGGTATTTTCCTGCGACGGCGCTATTCACTTTAACTACCGGGAACAGGATTGGAACGGGTAATCCAAATTCCACGCCAGACTTTTGCAGACAGTAGTCTATGATTTCGGAGTGAGTCATGTCATTTCAACGCCTCCAGCCTTTTTGCTCGCTCAAACGCTTCATGTAAAAATTCCTCTGCCGATAAATCCTTATAATCCCAATTCATGGCCTCTATTGCAGTCGCGCCTGAATAATCCGTTTCCGCAATTTTTTTCATGGTTGTAGACCAATCAATCGTGCCGTCAAAAGGTAACCGGTGTGTAGCATTTTCGTAATTATCATGTAGATGTAGTGCCATCAACCGGGAACCGTACATGGATAATAAATCATTGTCCGGATAGTAGCGGTTGTGATGTGCGCAGTCATAACAGAATCCAATGCGCAGGGAATCCACTTGCTCCAGCACATATGACAAATTGGCAAGGTTCCATATATTCTCCAACGCAATATTAACGCCAAGCTGTTCAGCTTTTTCAGCAATTTTCTTGATTCTATCCAGTCCCAATGAGTTATATGGATTGTCTTCATCGGGCAGGTGTACCACCATTGTCGGAATTTCAAATTTGGCACAATCCGCAACACATTGCAAATAGCAATCGGTTGAGGCTTCACCGTCTAGATTGTCAAGCCAGAGGTTGTTTTGAACTTGGAATGGTGTGTGGATATTTTCTATAAAAAGACCTGATTCTCGCACAATTTGTGGTCCGTTGCAGTAATCATTACGATCCAAATATTCACTCCACCATAATAAAACGCCATCAAATCCGGCTTCTTTTATCAACCGATAACGTTCCTTTATCGGCAATTTATAGCCAAACCAATCATAAATGGTAATCAAAAGTGTCACCTCACATTAATTATTATTATATGGATAATTCGTACTTTATAAATAAAGTGTATCGACTCCTCTCATCTACTTATAACTAATATATTTCTTTAGCATCTTTAGGTAGCAAGTAGACATCTTTCAAAAACTTCAAACTGTTATTTGCCTCAATTTCGTTATACTTTACATACATAATATGGGCTACCTGTTTTGCAGTAACATCAAACAAGTCACACATAATAAAAACTGCTTCCCAAATATCTTTTACAACTCCAGAAGAATAGGTTTTCAGAAATGTATTCCACTTCTCCTTTTCCAGCCATCTATACATATACTTTCCTGATTTTCTAATACTAACAGTAAAATTCGTTTCAAATCCAATTTTCCATCCTAATAAACGTATTAACTGCGGACGGACAACATAATTTAGCATGTCCATTACATATGGAACTTCTTCTCGCCATAAGCCCTTCGCAACATTATTAAGACACCACCAAAATTCATTGCATGTATCCAAAAGTTGAACCTCTGTTGGTTTCTTTATCCAATAATCCTCATCCGTTTCTTCTGGCATATCAGGTAAACAGTTATCTTTATCAAGCAATATTTTACAAAGCCTGTCTCCTTTAATATCTTTAAGCACATGTTTTAATGTACACACATGCAAGTCCAGACGATTTCCATCAGCAAATTGAATAAGCCATCCATAACAATTTTCAACATCATTTTGGTAATATGAATTTTCTTCAGGATATTGCATATATAACCTCTCGCCAAATTGGTCAATCCACTTCTTTTCCTCACGAAATGACTTTGTTTCCTCAACAACATATACAATATCATAATCCTGAAAAATATCTTTTATAGCATTTGGATTTGTTCTTGAACCATTCATAAATACTGCACGAATTCTTTCATCTTTCTTAGCGATATTTAATATTAAATCAAACATTTCCTGTTCTGTACGCATTTAACCTCCAAGAGAATAAATAATCTCTATTTCGCCTTATCAAACAAATATGAATTATTAATAAAATCATTATACAACAAGTAACCTGTATCATGCATTAAAAATTTGAAAATATAGTAAATCTCTCTCAATCAATCCTTGTACTTTTCCACTGCTCATAATCCATATAATCAATTATATCCTTTTCTCTATCACTCCCCTTCACATTCTCCCTTTTCTTCCTCGGACTCCACCCATCAACAACAGGCACAATACACGACCTACAATTTGGATGCACCGGCGGTTTGGGATAATTTGAATTAATATCAAACACCTTGCCATCCAAATGCTGGCATTTATTAGAAGTCTTTTCATCCAATGTCGCATCAAACATAACTTTTCCTACTACTCCACTATTCCTGTAAACTTCGTCCTGTGCATGTGTCATACACCTAGCCATTTCAGTATGTACCAGTCTTTTCGATTCATATGCTGACACTCCAAACTGTCTTTTTATCTTCCTCGCCATTTTGTCGATTGATATTCCTTCAATCATCCCGCTTTCAAGCTCACGCCTTAATCTTTTTATCAGCTTCTTTTTATTGTCCCATATTCTTTTGGAGAACATTTCGCCCTTAATAGGCATCTTTACAGCAGCTTTAATAAATTCAGGTCTTAATATAGATAGATCAATTACAACTTCAGTTCCGGCTTCAATTAAAAAAACCGTCCTATAAAACAACTCCTTAAATATATCTTCCAGTATTTTTGTTGTATTTTTCAAATCAATACCATTCAGTTCCTTCGCCATACTTACTAAATTCTTTTCCAGCTGCTTTAATACTGTATATCTTTGACTCCGGCTTATTTTCAATTCTCCATCTTGGGAATACTCCATATATATTTTACCTATCTGCTCCTGAATCCTATTAAATGACCTTTTATATGCTTGCAGCAGCGGTTTCATTTGTTTGTTGGCAAACAGCTCCATTTCCTTTCTGATCTTTTGTATTCCATCATTTAGCTGCATTTGGATCACCAATATCTACATTATCCAGATTAATTCCTTCAAGTAATTCTTTTTCTTTCAGGAACTTTTGTAATTCTAATTTTGGATTCTCTACAAAAGGCAAAAGTGAAAGGGCTGTCTCTTGAGATATGGTATTCTGTAATTGGGTTATAACCTGGGCAATGGATTGTAAGTCCGTTGGTACATTTGATGTAAATTTAAGCTTAATTGTCCTATAATCATATCCACAACCTGTTTTTACTTTCAAATATTAAATAAACATCTTTAAGCTCTGCTTGATGCACAACTCCATCATTGCTTGAAGCAG
>CAYYEC010000063.1:0-12141 GCA_964470745.1 uncultured Eubacteriales bacterium
CTTATAAGGAATTGATCCGAAAAGTATATTCAAGTCTTCACCTGAAATAGCCTCCATAAGCTTTTTCTGCATCTGATCTTTTGCTAAATGAGGTAATAAATCTGTAATTGTAAAAACAGGGTCACTATCATCTTCCCCTATATTTATATTTACTATTTCCCCATTGTTTTTTATAATAACTCCATGTAGTGCCAAAGGTATAGTTAACCATTGGTATTTTTTAATTCCACCATAGTAATGTGTTTTTAAAAAGGTAAGACTTGTATCCTCATAAAGCGGATTTTGCTTAATGTCTATTCTTGGTGAGTCAATATGTGCTCCTAAAAGATTTACACCATTTTCGATAGAATTTGAACCTATTACACTAAATAAAATCGCTTTCTTTTTAATTACTTCATAGACCTTTGTACCAGGAAGAAGCTTCATTTTCGATGATAAAAATTCATTTAAAGGTTTAAAACCTTTTTGTAAAGCTAATTTTTCAGCATGTTCAACAAATTCTCTTTCTGTCTTTGCTCTATCTAAAAATTCCTTGTATCCTTCGCAAAACTGGAATGCCTTGCTTACAAAATCATCTGAAACATCTTCCCATGCATTTTTTGTATTATAGCTTAACTGTGTTTCAAGATTTTGTCCTATTGTTTTTTCTTCATTCATATAATTACCTCCATAAAGCTTTATGTATTTAGTATATCAAATATGTTTACATTATATATATTATTTTGGAAATTTTCAATTAATAAAATTCCAGCTTGGAAGCCATACTAGCTTATGAATATATTCACTTGAAACACCCATACCCGATATTACAGGATAGAAAAAAATAAATAACAAAAATACAATTGCTAAATAAGTATAAATTATATACTTTATATTTGGATACTTTTCAAGAAAATATTTAATTACATACACTGTACAAAGTATGATAAATGGAACTGTAGAAAAAAAGTGATAAATCCATGTAGCTCGAGTAACAAGTACCCAAGGTAAATATTGAAAGGCAATAGCAATAAATATAACAAATATTTTTTTATCTTTTTTTTCTATTGCTATTAAAAGAGATCCAAATACTGCAAGTATGCTTGTCCACCAAATTGCCGGATTGCCCATTGTGCTTATAGTAGATATTTTATCATTAATCGTTCTTCCAATATAAAGCCAGGTTGGCCTAAGAATTAGTGGCCACTGCCACCAGGAGGAAGCAAATGGATGTGTTTTAGTTAAAGTACTATGATAAGTATACATAAATTTCTGGTTATTTATTATTTCTATTAACCAATTTCCTTTACCTGGTATTGTTACTATTGGCAAATATGAAAAAAAGTATATACCTCCCGGAATTATTATGAAGAATAAGACACAATATATCATGGTAGATTTTATATGTAGTGGAATAAAATTTTTAAGCCATTTGGTTGCCTTTGTTTCATCATTATTAGATAATTTTTTATATTCCAAATATTCAGTAAGCCTTGAAATAAAAAAAAGCATGGCAAGTCCAGCACTACCATATAAAGCAATCCATTTTGAAGCAGCACCGAGACCAAAAAATAATCCACTTAAAAATAATGGTTTTAATGACTTCGGAAATCCTGATGCATAAGACTTTGCTACAAAATAGTCATACATATAATAATACATTAGAATAACAAAAAATGTAACATATACATCAATTGTTGCAATCCTTGTCTGAGTAAAGTGCATGAAATCAAACATCATTAAAAATGCAGAACAAAAGGCATAAAATGATTTTTCAAACATTTTCTTACCAAAGATATACATTAGAGGTACCATTGCTGCTCCAAATAATGTACCTACTATTCTCCACCCAAAAGGATTCATTCCAAATATAATTATTCCCAGTGAAATAAATACTTTTCCTAAAGGTGGATGGGTAAGTTCAAAGGGTTCTATGTTATTTAAATATTCATAAGCGGTTCTAGCATGATATATTTCATCAAAATAAGTTCCATTTAAGTAAGATGGCATATACGCAGCTTTATTTTGTTCGTCAAATAAGTTCTCAACAGGGCCTACATTTTCTGTTCTGGAAAATAGATTTATTTTAAGCGGAGTGTAACTGTCTCTACTAAAAATACCAATCTCATTTATTGCTCCTCCAGGCAGCTTAACTGTAAATTTCAGCTGTCTTGTTGATGCAGTAACATCAATGTATTTCCAGATGAAAACATTATCTTTTTCCAACCTACCTAGCGGCACAAAATTATTTGATTCATCTAAATATTCTATACTATACTCCCCTTTTGCTTCTTTGCTCTCTCCTAATGAACAAAAGTAAGTAATTCTGGATATATCAATTTTTCTTCCCAAATCCACTATAAAGCTTTCATTAGCAACTTGTGGTAGCCACTGGGTTTCAGGCACGCTAAGAGTACCTAGATTTGTTAATGCCAGGACTAAGTATATAATGGTCATTGTTATCATAGTAATATAGTCTTTTTTATTTAAATTCACTTTTTGCACCTCTGCTTTTTTATTCACCTTGTAAGTAATCATTATTTTTTCCATTAGAAATTTTATTTTTAATTACGATGTCTATGGATACTTTAACTAAGTATATAAAGATTAATACATTTATTAAAGAAATTATTAATAAAATATTATCGTTTGGTGGTATATGCGGATTATTCAAGTTAAACAACCTTGCTAAAACTCTATATGCGTTAGCAAATGAACTAAAAGTAATACCAAAAAATATCCTCAGCATTCTTATATCTCTACAATATAAAAATGCCAGCAGTGACATGCATATAGCAGGATACAGATAACGCTCATGCATTCTTGAAGCTAAAACAAATACTCCAGTAATTAAAACAATGGCTGTGACAATAGTAATATGAGTATTCTTTGACTTTAAATATAAAAACCCGGTAAATAGTGTTATAAATATTATAAAAATAAATCCCCAGGTTCTATAACTAAAAAATAATAACTTAAAAGAGTCTTCTTTGAAATTTCCACCAAATAGAGCAAAAAAATTAAATGCATTCATAGACGCATATGAATATTGTCCTAAAGTATTTTTATATAATCCTATTATCCAAAGTGGACTCTTATTAAATGAAAAAGGCATTATAATAAAAATAGATGTTATCATTGCATAAATAAAAGATTGTATAATAATATAGATATTTTTTCTTTTAAGTAGTTCAAAAAATAGTATCGGTAAGAATATTATACCTTGGGGTTTCATGAGTATGGCAGCAGCAAAAAAAGCAGATGAACAACCAAATTTCTCACTTTTAATAAACAATAGCGCTATTATAATTAACATTGTAAAAAATGAATCTACTTGTCCCCACAGTGTTGAATTTAAAAGTACAGCAGGATTAAATATATAAATTGCAAATATAAATAAACTAAATCTATTATTGAAATACTTCATAGAAATTTTATATAAAATATAAGCAACAACAGTATCAGAAATTATAGATGGAAGCTTTATTAATAATATATGAGCTCCTGAATTCTGTATAATATTAAGAATATCAGCCAATTTCCCTATTAGAAATAATACTAAGATATAAAACGGCGGATAATCGCAAAAAATACCTGATGTATAAAAATTAGAAATACTCTTTGATGCCAAGTTAGACCATTCCATAAAACATTTTATATCGAAATAGAATCCTTCAATCATTACTGCCAAAAATATTTTAATTACGATAGAAATCGTTAAAATAATTATCAAGTAAAATCTTTCACTATAATATAAGGTCTTAAACTTTGACTCTCGGATTAAGTAATAAATAATGAATGATATTATAAAGAACAATACAAAGTATATATACATAAAAGATATATCATTTTTTTTATCTTTAATAGGTTTAAGTTCTTCTTTTTTATTTATTTCTTGATAATTAACATCTTTAGAATTTCCAAGGCTTAAGTAAGAAGAAAAAAATTTTTTAGGTATTACAGCATTAAAATGTTTAAAATTTATAATCTTAAACATTTTATAATCAAGCTTTTCAATTTCAACATTTCGAACAATATATACAGCATTTTCTTCCGGATTGATATTTAGTTGTTTTATTTGCACATATTTATACCGATCTTTATAAGGCAGAAGTTTTTTGCCACTGCTTGAGTACATAACTGCTTTTCCCTGAAAATACAAAGCATCTATTTTATGATGGAAAAGGGCCAGTGATTCACTTACCCAAGGACTATTTTCACTTTGAGTCCAATCAGTAATATAAATAATATCATAGTCTAAGTCTTCTACATAATCCATTGCCTGAGCAAAGCCTTCGTAGAATTCCTCGCCAATAATGTTTGAATGCTCTCCAAAATAGCTCAAATTAAATCCTAAAAATGCCACTAAATATAACAATACAATTGTCACACTAAAGATTTTGACTCTACTTACTAATGAATATATACCATAGCCGCACAATATAATTAGAGGATAAAATACAATATTAATTCTATTAACATTTACTGAATTAATAATGAGACCAGATAACAACGATAGACATAACCATATAAATAAAAAGATACATTGAATTTTATTTTTAAAAGATTTTTTTAAAAGATTTCTTATCAATTCGACAAAACCAAAAAGTAGAATTGGTAAGCTGAATAGATAAATAGTTCCATACTCTGGAATAGCATTCCAGGGCAAGTCACGGTTTTGTATTATAACAACGTTTATAACTGCTTGAAAATTAATTTTTAGTTGAATTAAAAAGTCTTTACTAAAGAAAAGGATATCGGCTTTTCTACTTGTACCATAAAAATATGGAATTGTAAAAAAAGGAGTATTGATAGTTGGAAGATTAAAGAAATTTACAATCATAACTGCAAAAATTGGCCACCCTATAAATAGGTAGATTAATGTAGGTAAAATTACTTCTTTAAAAGTGATATTCTTATTTATCAATAAAAATATACTTGTGATTACTAAAAATAAAGGTACTGTATACCATGCGATACCATATGTATACATTGTAAGTCCGAAGAAAACCATAGATATATACAAATATCTCTTTTTTCCCTTAATAAATGAAACACATAAAAAATATACTGAAAACAGAAAAAAGTGCGGCAGCATATTGCAATCAATTGCCCAGCGACTCTGCATTATTTGCCAAGGGTTTATAGCACAAAAAAACAAAACTAGCACAGCAACTCTTTTGTTAAAAATAAGTTTACTTAAAGAGTATATTGTCCAAAGTGCTAATATACTGACTAGAACAACAGGAATACGAGCTGTAAACCTACTTAGTCCAAACAAAGCAATAAATGGAGTACTTAAATAGGATAATAAGACACTCATTTGTCCGAATCCCCATGCAGTAAAATGAACGGGTAACCACATACCGAAACGATCAGTTCCATGATTTGCTAAAGCTAGCGCATCTACGGCACCCATTGCTCCATCTTGATTAAAACCGGCAGGTATAATTCCAAATTTCCACAATCTCACTCCTATACCCGCAAACATTATAATTGCTATCAAAGATTTATAATATTTGTTTTCGATTTTCTTGGAAATTAAAACAAGCATCATTGAAATTTTGGAATTATTTATTAAATTTGATAAATTTGGCAGCAAAGAAATAATACATAGCATAACAGTTATTATTATTGCTATGATATTTAGTAATATCAAAAGACACCTCCAAGTAAATTATAGTATTTACTTTATTTGAGAAAATATAGGATTTCTATTTACAAAATAAGTAGTAAATTTAAAACCGGATTTTTTAAGTATTTCATTAATAATAGGAAAATTATATCCAATATATTCAGTTGAATGAGCATCTGAGCCAATACATATAATTTCACCGCCAAGTTCTTTATATCTTTTTATTATTTCGTAATCAGGTAAAGGAGAATTAAGTTTATATTTGTA
The DNA here is from genome assembly GCA_964470745.1 of uncultured Eubacteriales bacterium. GTDB lineage: Bacteria > Bacillota > Clostridia > DSM-8532 > CAYYEC01 > CAYYEC01. Next base: position 5,882 of record CAYYEC010000063.1, read on the forward strand.
TCCTGAAGTATTAACCTCAATCCCTTTACCTTCTGATATAAGCGTTTTTAAAACTTCATCCAAAACATTCTTATAATCCAAATATTTAACATTTTTGTTATTGTAATCCCCATATCGTCTAATCATATCAATATGGCCTAATATATCATAATTCTTATACTCTTTTATTAATTTAAGAATCTCATTAAAATACCCTGAATAAGACTCGGTTTTTGATTTGTTTCTACAATAATCACCATTATGTAAGTCTAAGTAATCAACAATATGAATTGAACCAATTACATAATCAAAATCGTAATTTTCAACTATTTTTAATGAGTCATCAATTACATGAGGTTGAATTCCAACCTCAATTCCCTTCAAAACTTTTAATTTATCTTTATATTTTATCTTAAGGTCATCCATATAGCTTGAATATTTATCAAAATCTATAGTAAAAGTATCATCATAATTAGGATAATCTATATCTAAATGATCGCAAAAAGCGATACCTTCCAATCCCAATTGTATTGCTTTATCGCAAGCCAATAAGGGATTTAATTCACTATCACCTGAAAAGTTGCTGTGAATATGGCAATCAAACATGAAATAAGCCTCCAAAGTAATAAAAATCTAGTTTATTATACAATATAAATTTATTATATGCAATCTATATACAACGAAATAAATCCTTTACATTATTTTTAAAATATTGCATTGTATTACCATTAAAGCTCGGAACGCAAATAACCCTAATGTAATTTACTTATTGCGTTCCACATAGTGTATTTATTTCATGAAAACATCCATTAGTTTTATTACTGCCGGACCTAGCAGAACCGTAAATATTGTTGGGAAAATGAAAAGTACCATTGGAATAAGCATTTTTATTGGTGCCTTCATTGCCTTTTCCTGGGCTCTTTGTTTTCTGGCAGTTCTCATTTGTTCAGATTGTATCCTTAAAACCTTACCAATACTAACTCCAAGCTGGTCTGCTTGAATTATTGAACCTATAAAGGTTGTTAGATCTTGAATACCTATTCTGTCAGCCATATCTTTTAATGCATCTCTTTTATGTCTTCCGACTTTTATTTCTTGCAAAACATTATCAAATTCTTCTGCTAAAGGTCCAGGCATTTTTTCTATAACTTTTGCAAGCGCACCATCGAATCCTAGACCAGCCTCAACGCTTACAGTAAGTAAGTCAATAACATCAGGCAGTGTATTTTGTATTTGTTTCTGCCTTATAGTTTTCTTCCTTGATAAAAGAAAATTTGGAACAATCAGTCCTGCTGCTAATTCACAAATAATAGATAGAATGACTTTCTTTAATGGTAGATTAAAATTAAAATAAATTATTAATGTTATTAAAGGCAAAGTTATTAATGTTATTAAATGGATATTAATCCAATCTTTAGTTGATAAATTAAATGGATTACCTGCCATAACAACTTTATTTTCAAATGTACTAATAAATTCTTTTGGTGTTATTTTTAAGATTGTCTTACTAACGTTATCCAAAAGCGGTCTAACAAGTCTAATAAAAAAGGGTTGATTTAAATAATTTTCTTCTTCCTTAGACTTTTCTTTATAAATCATATTTAATCTCATACTTATTTGCTTTTTTGATTTAAATAAGTTATCCATAATTAATTTAAATATAAGAAATAAGGTTATAAATGAAAATAATATGACCAAATAAATATTCATACAAGTCACCTCTTATACTTCTATTTTAACAATTTTGTTAATAAAAAATATACCTATAAGCTCCATAACAACCGAGACACCCAGCATAGCTAAACCTACTGGCTCACTAAAAAGCAAGTTTATATGTTCAGGATTTATTATATAAATAATAAGTAATAAAATAGGAGGTAAAAGTGAAATTACTAAGCCTGACATTCTCCCCTGGGCTGTTAGAGTCTTTATATCTCCTTTTATTTTTACTCTATCTCGAATTGTTGTTGAAATATTATCCAGTACTTCTGCCAGGTTTCCACCAATTTGTCTCTGTATAAGAACTGCTGTAACCATTAATTCAAGATCATCGCTTTTTACTCTATTTATCATGTTTTCCAGAGCTTTTTCAGTATTTATCCCTAAATTCATTTCTTTTTGCATAGTAAAAAATTCTTCTGAAATTGGTCCTGTCATTTCTTTGGCAACGATATCTACTGCTTGAAAAAAACTATATCCAGCTTTCAAAGAATTAGAAATAAGTGAAATGGCATCTCCTAGTTGTCTATTTAAATATTTTATTCTATTTTTAATTTTTGAGTTTAGAATAAAATTAGGTATAATCAATCCAACTATACCTAAAACTAAAGAATAAAATATATTTCCAGTAACTATAAAGCAACAAAAAGCTAATACTAAAAAAAGTATTATTGATATGGTCAAAAACTCTTCGGACTTTACTAAAAGATTAGCTCTTGTTAACTTTACCTGGATACTTTTTTTATAACCATCAAGAACTTTAAAATTTCCAACTCTTTTAGAAATAAATCTAAAACCAGTTTCGTAACTCTTTCGAGTTTTCTTACTATTTTCAGATTTTATTGTATCATCAGAAATATATTTTTTAACTCTTAATATTGAGTTGTTTTTTATATTAAAGTACTTCAATATTTGAAAGGCAATTAATAAAGTGGATATAAATGATATAATCAAAATTGTTTCAAACATTAAATTTCCTCCTTTGTATATATAACGCACAAAAGATTTTACGTTTTATTTTTGCGATTTATATAGCAGCAAATCTTATTGAGGCTTAAATAAATCTGATGGCAGCATTATTCCTGAGCGCTCGAATTTTTCCATAAATTTTGGTATTATTCCAGTGGGAATCATACTACCTATAAATTTCCCTCTACTATCTTTACCTGTTTGTTTAAAAATAAAGATATCCTGCAATGTTATGATTTCACCTTCCATTCCAATAACTTCAGTAATGTGAGTGATTTTTCTACTGCCATCTTTTAATCTTGACTGTTGAACTATAATATCAACTGCTGATGATATTTGCTCTCTTATGGCTTTTACTGTTAATTCCATTCCAGCCATAAGTACCATGGTCTCAAGTCTTGCCAGCATATCTCTAGGAGTATTGGCATGACCTGTTGTTAAAGAACCATCATGACCTGTATTCATTGCTTGAAGCATATCCAATGCCTCCCCACTTCTTACCTCACCGACAACAATCCTGTCCGGCCTCATTCTAAGAGAGTTCTTAACTAAATCTCTAATAGTTACAGCACCTTTTCCTTCTACATTAGCTGGTCTGGTCTCAAGTCTTAAAACATGTTCCTGTCCTAACTGGAGTTCAGCAGCATCTTCTATTGTAACTATTCTTTCATCTTCAGGGATAAATGAAGAAATTACATTTAGTGTTGTTGTTTTACCGCTACCTGTACCTCCAGAAACTACAATATTCAGTCTTGCTTCAACACATGCTTTTATAAACATTGCTATGTTAGGCGTTATTGTACCAAAGTTAATTAGATCATTTACTGTAAAAGGTTATTCTGAAAACTTTCTAATAGTAATAGTTGGTCCATTAAGAGCCAGGGGTGGGATAATTATATTTACACGGGAGCCATTAGGTAATCTGGCATCAACCATTGGAGAACTTTCATCAATTCTCCTGCCTATTGGAGCAACTATTTTTTCAATTACATGCATGACATGTTCATCATTATCAAAGGTTACGTCACTTAAAACTAACTTTCCCTTCTTTTCAACATATACTTTCTTAGGCCCATTCACCATTATTTCAGATATGGATGGATCATATAATAATGGGGTTATAGGACCAAAACCTATAGACTCATTAATTATCTCATTGATGATCTGGATTCTATCGCTTTTAGCTATATAAGTATTTTCGCCGTCCAGTACACTTTCAATAACATTAGTAATTTCTTCTTTTAATTCATCTGTTTTTTCACTTTCAATTATTTCCTTAAAATTTTCTTTTTTAATGTTTTGAATAACTTTTTCATATATTTTTGATTTTAATTCTTTAAAGGGATCTATTTTCTCAACAACAGTAGCTTTTTTATTTTTCTGTACAGAATTATCGGCATTTTCAATATTTTTTTCTTTTTGTAATCTTTCCATTAATGACATAATATCACCTAATTCTATAGTAAATTTGAATTCCTAATTCTATAATCTTACAAGCTGAATATTTTTCTCAGCCCTTTTTTCTTTTTATCTTGCATTTTCTGATTATTTTTTTGAGTCAAAGAACTACATATAGTGAAGATAGATTTTGCTACTTTTGTCTCAGACCTTGTCATTACAAAAGGAAACCCTTTATTAGCAGATGTAATAACAGTTTGACTATCTTCAGGAATATACGCCCAAATTGATTTATTAATAGTGCTTTCAAAATCTTTATATTTTATTCCAAATTGCTCCGAAGCTTTATTTAAAACAATATTTATTTTTTCACTTGGATATCGAAGTGTTTCCATAACATCAAGACCTGATTTAACGTTCTTGATTGTCGGAAGATCAAGTGTTGAAACATACAATATTGAGTCCGACATATCCAATGATGTTAAAACAGTTTCATGAAAATTAGCAGATGCATCAATAATTATATAATGATAATTTCCACTTAGGGTATTCAATATTTTTTCAATATGAGATGAAGTTATATATTCTGCATATTCAGGCTTAATAGGTGCAGGTAGTACTCTTACTCCTGAAAAGTGAGTAACTAAATAGTCATCCATCATTTCTTCATCTAATTGGTTTATCTCCTTTATCAAATCACTTATTGTATTTTTCACTGATACATTAAGCATTATAGCAACATCACCAAATTGTAAATCCAGGTCAATAAGAGCAACTTTTTTTTTAGTTGTTCTTGCTAAAGCAACAGCAAGATTTGATGAAATTGTAGTTTTTCCAACACCACCTTTGGTACTGAATACTGTAATTATTTTTGAATTAATATTTTCAGTATTTTTACCTGAAAATGATGAATTTTCCCTTCTCTTCAATTCTATATCAAAAGTCTTTAATACTGCTTTTAATAAGTCTTCACTTGAAAATGGTTTTAGTAAAAACTCTCTAGCTCCTGCAAACATGGCCTTCTTAAGATATTCTTGCTCACTTTGAACGGACATAATAATTACTGTAGTCTCTGGAACACTAATATTTATTTCTTGAGTAGCCTTAATTCCATCCATTACAGGCATATTTATATCCATCAGCACAATATCTGGTCTAAGGTCCTTACAAATTTCAATAGCTATTTTACCATTCTCTGCCTCACCTATAATTTCAATGTTATTTTCAAAAGACAAAAGTGTCTTTATATTTTCTCTTGTTTCATTAGAATCATCAACAATTACCAATCTTATTTTTTTTTCCATAATAATTTCCTCCAATATGTTTACTTAGGATGAATTATAATTTAACTTTTTATTCATCATTTAGGAACTTGTATCATGCCTTTATCAGTAGCCAAATCCTGTCTGATAACTCCAGATGTATTAATTGTATTTTCATCACCTACAGAACGTAAAGCAAGTCTCAATTGAGAGTAGTTAGATATATAAACCAATTTCTCTGCTTCTTGTATGTTGACTGCTAACGTAATTGTATTTAGAGTCTTCTTATTTTCATCAGGTTTAACATCTAATTCACTGCCTATTGCTAAAACTTCGGTATTTTGTAATACAGTTTTGACTATACGAGGATATTTCTTTATTGAACTTACTTCTTCAACTTGTTCAGCATCGAAACTTGCGATAACATCAACAAAGTCTCCTGGCTTTATTAAATTAGAGACTCCTGATTGGTCATCAATAAAAATACTGACTGCTCTTTTACCTTCAGGAACTTTATATGCTAATGTAAAATTATTTTCATCAATAAGTCTATCACTTAATATTTGTTCACCTTCAATTATACTTTCCTCAGCATACTTTCCAACAATATCCTTTTTGTCTTTTAAAGCAAAAGGACTAATATATTCAGGTGGAACTTTACTAATCTTAATATCGCTCTCTTCAATTTTATGCTTTTGAGGTAAAGTATTAGAAGCTACATAGACTTCTGAATAATTATTTGTTTCTGGTATATATGTGGCTTTTTTTATATAGCTATATACAAGAAATGTTGAAATAAATGCTAAAAATATAGCTGCTATTATAATTTTCTTATTTACTGACTCCATTTATTTGTCCTCCGAAAATATGTATAATGTTCTAATTTATTCAACTCTCATAACCGTTTTAGACTCTATATGCATTGGATTCGGT
>CAYYEC010000064.1:0-8143 GCA_964470745.1 uncultured Eubacteriales bacterium
TAGTGCTATGTAGAATGGCTTCGTAGAGTGAAACTTTTTTCCAGCATACCTTTTCATACTATAAAGTGCTTATTGACTTATATATACTATATTTATATATGTTGCAAAAAATATAATACGATTTTAAGGAGGTGAAATTATGAAACCCTATATCAAACCAACTTTTGAATATGTTGCACTTAAACTGGATGAAAGATTAGCAAAATGCTGTGACAATGGAAATGGCAACAGTGCTAACGGGCAGACTCCCGGTGCAGTATTACAGTGTCCGGGTTCAGCCAGCGGCTAAAAAGTACAACACAGACTACAGGATTAAAAATATATTTTAAATCCTGTAGTCTGATTTTTATTTATTTAGGAGGATTTATAATATCATGCCAAAGTACAGCATTGCAGATATATTAATTGAAACTACATATGATGATTCAACTATTTTTGATATGTTTTCCTTCAACTTTCAAGATATAGCTAATTTAAAAATTGATTTGCTAAAACTCGACTATATTGATAAACCAAAAGGAAAAATGCTGCTGGATGAAAGATTTAAATGGGTTCAAATTTCCAGTGATAATATTGATAATACAAATGCCATTTACAGCATTTATATAAATAGTGAGGATGAGAATGAAATTCTATATATGCTTGAAGCAAGTAAAAATTGGAGTAATGCACGTTTTTCTTATTCTGGAAAATCCAATATGGGATACGCAGTCAATGGACCTTTAAGTGAAATTTTGTTTAGAAACACTATCTTGTACCATCAAGGTATTGTTGTACATGCAGCCGCTATCAATTGGGAAGGAAAAGGCATAATTTTTTCTGCCCCTTCCGGTACCGGGAAATCTACCCAAGCAAACTTATGGAAAAAACATTTAGGAGCAGAAATAATTAACGGAGATCGTCCAGCATTGAGAACGTTAAATGGACACTCCTATGTTTATGGAACCCCCTGGAGTGGTGCTACCCCAGAGTTTTTAAACAGTAGTGTTCCTCTTTCAGCAATAATATTGTTAGAGCAAGCTAAGAAAAACACCATAACCCAACTAACAAATAACGAAATTATGTCACTATTATTACCAAGATGTTTTTTACCATATTATGATAATAAAATGATGGATTTAGCTATAAAAAATATTGAATCTATTATTACTTCAACTCCAGTCTACCTTTTAAGTTGTAAGCCAGATGTGGAAGCTGTCAATCTTGTATACAATTTAGTGAAATAATATTTATAAATTTAGTCATATATATTTTGATGATTTAGTATAAAAAAAGCTTAAGGCTTTTATTTTTAAAAACCTTAAGCTTTTTTCTATAAGTTAAGTAATATTATTAGTTATCAGGCTCCAGTTCCTATATATGAGAAACCTAATTCAATCATATCATTTTTTCCATATATATTTCTGGTATCAAAAAAAACCGGAGTTTTCATTATTTTTTTTATTGTTAATAAATCCATATTTCTAAATTCATGCCATTCTGTTATAAGAATTAATACATCACAGTCTTCTGCTACATCATAAGCATGTTTACAATATTTTATTTTGGAATCTTTAAAAATACCTTGAGCCTGTCCCATAGCTTCAGGGTCGTAAACCTTAATATTTGCTCCCTCCTCAATTAATCTATTTATTATAGTTATGGAGGGTGCTTCTCTCATATCATCTGTTTCAGATTTAAAAGCAAGTCCCAGTATTCCTATAGTTTTATCTTTTAAATATCCCAATTTTTCTTTTAACTTTATTATTACAAGTTCTTTTTGCTTTTCATTTGCTGATATAGTTGTTTGAACCAAAGACATATCAACATTGTATTTTTTACCAATCCGCACTAAAGCTTTAGTATCTTTAGGAAAACAACTGCCACCATAACCTGGACCCGCATGAAGAAATTTAGCACCAATACGTCCATCTTTTCCCATGCCTTTTGCTACCTGCTGAACATTAGCTCCTACTTTTTCACAAAGATTTGCAATTTCATTTATAAATGTTATTTTGGTTGCCAGAAAAGCATTAGATGCATATTTTATTATTTCAGCTGTTTCAATATTGGTAACAATAAAAGGAGTCTCATTTAAATACAGAGGTCTATATACTTTTTTAAGAATTTCCGCAGCCTTTTCACTTTCAACACCAAGTACTATTCTATCCGGATGGGTAAAATCCTGCAAAGCTTTACCTTCACGTAAAAATTCCGGATTTGATGCTACATCAAAATTAATATCCAGCCCTCGTTCTTTAATATTATCCCCTATTATTTTTTTGACTTCCTGGCCTGTCCCAACAGGAACAGTGCTTTTGTCTACTATAACCTTATATTCATTAATATATTTTCCTATACTTTCCGCTGCACTATATACATATTGCATATCTGCTTCTCCATCAACTGTAGGAGGTGTACCAACTGCAATAAAAATCACTTCTGAAGTTTCTATAGCCTTTTTTATATCTGTAGTAAATTTAATTCTTTCCAAACGAATATTTCTATCTAAAAAAACATCCAGTCCAGGCTCATATATAGGAATTTCTCCATTATTCAGCATGCCTATTTTCTTGCTGTCTATATCTACACATGTTACAGACATACCAAAATCAGCAATGCAGACTCCGCTAACAAGTCCCACATATCCCGTACCAAATACAGCAACTTTCACCATTTTTTCAACCTCCAAATAAATTTAATTATTTTATATTGATTAAATGTTAATTTTTTAATAGTAATGCAAAATCTTTTAACTATATGTCTCGCACTTAATCCTTTACATCTTAGAATATAATAAGTACGAAATCATATACCTAAAGCTATATAACGCATAAAAATAATTTTAGCTTATGTAAAATACCTAAGTAGCGTTATATATAATTATCTTAAGCCAAACCAGTGTAGAAGTTTATCACGTTCCTCTGCTATTTTTAATAACTCTTCATTATTAAGTAAGGAAATTTTAGAATTTCTATCAATATCTTTTCTGGTTATCCCATAAATAATACGATGTATCCAGGCAACTGGAGTAAGAACAGGGTATTTTTTTATATAAATATATTTATATCTATTAGCAAGTTTCTTATATGATGGAAATAAAAATCTTAATATTTGAGCTCCTCTGTTAGTATGTAAACTATTCTTATCATTACTTGAATTTTTCAATAAAAGATTTGCTGAAAATCTTTTTCTATCTTTACTGCCAAGATTTCCACTATTGATAATATCAGAAATAAATTTTTCTAAATATAAATCCGCACCTTTTAATTTATTACTTAATTCAACGGGAATTTCCATTTGAAACAATCTATTACATACTTCAAATAATGCATATACAAATGTTTCAATACCATATTCTTTGGATTTTTCAATGACTATATTCCAGTCAATCTCTGTTTTTTTAGATTCAACCAATAAGACTAAATCACATAACTGCCGTAAGCCAAACCCCTCATATATAGTATGAAATGCCATATGTATGCAAACATGTAAAACTTGAAGTTCCCATGATAAAGCTAATACCGGAAAATTATTTATCTCTATCTGTCTGGGATTTATCCATACAATTTCTTCAAAATTCTGCTTGTTTTTAATACAATCATATTCTATTAATGACCTGTGCAGTTCAATATTTATAAAATCTTGATGAGAAAATTTAATGTGTTTAGTATTTTTATCCTTTTCAGGTATATAACCCAGCTTTTCAATAATTTTAACGGATTCTTTAATATTATATTCATGCACCAGTATATCAATATCACTCATTATTCTAAATTCAGGCTGAGGATAAAACTCATTAAGTACTACGCCTTTTAACGCAATAACCTGTATTCCGGAATCATTAAAAACCTTTAGAACTTCTCCCATTCTATAATAATTTTGCAGTAATACCATACCGGTTATTGTAGTTGTTTTTTTCCATTTAGTGACTATGTCATTATCGAGCTTATATAACTTGAAAATCTTTTCAACCAAAGGAAATATTATTGTATGAACCTGATGGGAAAAAGCTTCATTATAAAGTTCTTCCCAATCAATTTCCTTTATAATTTCCTGTGCTGTAAATGGCTGCTTTCTAATTGCAGCAGAAAGCAGTTTGCATAAAATAATTTCATTCTTATTCATTCTTATTCTCCATTTTATTCATTGTTACTCTCCAATTCAGAATATTATTAGATATAAATATTTCACGATAAATGCCATATGTTTTATTAGATATATCTTCCCAATTATATTTAGATAGAATATAATTTTTGACATCTTTTTTAACTTTGTAAACTTTATCAGGTTCTTTTAAAAGAATATTCATTTTATTAATAAGATCATAAATATTAGATTTTTCAAATGAGTAACCCATATCATTGATTACTAATACATTCTCAGGTATATTACTGGTTAGGCAGCAATTCCCGTAACTCATTGCTTCCAGCAAGCTAATTGGTAATCCCTCTATATCCGAGGGTAAAACATAAAAGTATGAATTGCTGTAAAGTTCTTTTAATTCATCTCCTGACACAAAACCTGTAAATAAAATATTTTTGTTTCCTTTCCCTATGTTATGCAATTCCTTTTCATATCCATTACTGTGACTTGCTCCTCCTGCAATAACAAGCTTTTTACTGGTTTTCAGGCTCTTATAGGCCTCGATAAGATAATGTGCTCCTTTTTCCGGAACAAGTCTGGCTAAAAAAAGAATATATTCATCTTTTTTTAGCCCATACTTGCTTTTTATTATATTTGCTTCTAACATTTCAGGCTTATCAATACCGTTGGGAATGTATACAGTATCAATATTATACTTTGCCTTATAGTATTGGACTAAATTCTTTGAAACATTTATTGTTTTATGTGAAAATTTCGCAGTGGCATACTCACCAAATTTTAAAACTTTTGATGCAATTCCGCCCCATTTACTTCTTTGCCAATCAAGTCCGTGAACTGTGCATACAACTTTCTTTCCAAAAATTCTTGGAATAAATGAGAGAGTAGATGGTCCTAAAGCATGATAATGAAATATATCACAATTTAAAAATAATGCATGGATGGTAGCAGTTAAAGTATGTGTAATTGCGTCAAGGTGCTTAGTCTTGATAAATGAAGTGTATTTTATATTTATTCCATTATACTTCTTTTTAAACTCCTTTTCACAATATCCTTTTCTACAGTAAGCATAAATTTCGCAGCTTTTATCTGCAAGCCTTTTTGATATCTCTTCCACATGAACTTCAATGCCGCCAGCTCTTGATGGTATCCCTTTTTGCCCAATCATAGCGATTTTCATTAACAACTTCCCCCTTTATATCCATGAAATTGTTTTCACATAAAGAATACTTTCCTTTCAGTTTGTGTTTGACAACCCATAAAAGTGGAATCCATATCTTCTCTTTCATTGCCGGAGCCACACTTCCTATCATCCAGCAATTTTTATCACAATGCTTGACTAAATCTCTTACTTTATCTGCATCCTTTGAATTCCATATTTCATCCCATGTTTGTCTATGTAGATTTCCCATAGACATCCTTTTTGTACTGCCATTACAAGGCATAACATGTCCAAAGGGGTCAACAAAAAAACCATTTGAACCCATATTGCATGGCAAATATCTTTTGTTACCGTACAGATAATTTATTAAACCATGGTTAAAATATGCCCTAAACCATTTTTTAGGTGACTTTGAGTTTAACATTCTGTTAACTAACATTTCAAAGGACTTTGCTACTTTGAGTTTATTGTCAATATGATTATTTGTCTTTCTAAAATAAAAGGAATTATGCAGCGTAGCAGTTGCAAATTCCATACCCAATTCGTCAGCTAATTCATATAATGGTATTAAATCATCGGCATTCATTTCCTGAACAGTACAGCCGAATCCAACATCTTTATGTCCTTTATTTACAAGCTCCTTAAGGGTAGCATATCCTCTGTTAAAACCATCAGGTATACCCCTGATTTTATCATTTGCTTCCTGAAGTCCTTCTATGCTAATTCTAATACCTATTTGTGGAAATTCTTCACATAAAGCCAGGATTCTTTTAGTAAAGTATCCATTTGTTGATATTACAATTCTATTGGTTTTCTTATATAATTCCCTTACAATATCCCCAATGTCTTTTCTAACAAAGGGTTCTCCTCCCGTTATATTTGTAAATGCCATCTCCGGTAGTTTCTTAATAATGTCTAAAGATAATTCTTCATTGGGCTTACTTGGATCTAAAAAACAATCACACATATTGCAGCGGGCATTACATCTATAAGTAATTATTATTGATCCATATAAAGTCCTTTTTGCCACAGTGCATCCACCTCATCTTTCATATTTTTTGCAATTGCCAAATTATATACTTTCATTAATTCATCATGGTATTTGTCAACAGAAAATCTTTTTATTTTTTCTACACACTTAAAAGAATATGCTTCCAATATTTTGCGATTATTATAGAGATATCTTATTTTTTTAATCAAATCATTTATGTCAGCCGGCTTAAATAATAATCCATCAACCCCATCATCAATCAGTTCGGGTATTCCCCCAATATTTGCTCCAATCACCGGTGTACCAAGCATTTGGGACTCCAGTACTGACATAGGGCAATTTTCATACCATTCAGAAGGATATATTGAGAATAAAGCATGACTAATAAGAGTTTTTAAATCTTCTCCACTTTTAAAGCCTACGTATTCAATATTTTTTATGCCTCTTAATTCATGCTCAAGTTCCCCTCCTCCGGCAAAGACAAACGTGATTTGGGGCAGCTGCTTACATACACTTATTAATGTTCTTATTCCTTTTTGAATGGACAATCGTCCAAAATATAATACATAATTTTGTTTTTTCAAGTCACTGCTCTCTATAACCTCATTAACAAAATTATGTATTACTTTTATTCTTGTTTCTGACTCACCAAATTCAATAACTTTATTCCTTAAAAAATTGCTTGGTGCAATAAGTAAATCAATAAACTTATCATATGTTTTCAATTTATAATAAAACCAACCTTCGAATGCTCCCAATAGGCTTTTTAACCCGGAATTGTGAATACATCTGTTTCTTATACAACTAAAGTATTTCCGTCCTTTGCATTCTTCACATACTTTGGTCTTATGCTCCAAATACATCATGTGATTTGGGCAAATAATTTGAAAATCATGTAATGTTAGTACTATTGGTATATTATTTTTTTTTATTTCAAATAAAATTGACGGGGTTATTTGAAAATTAAAATTATTAATATGAACTATATCAGGCTTAAATTTTTTTAATACTTTTCTTATTTTTTTTGCCGCTTCATATGAATAGATAATTTTAAATGGATAAATTAATTTTTTCAAGGAATTACTTCTAAACTGCATATTTGTAACATTTAAATCCAGACTATTTGATACAATATTTTTCTCGTCCTCCATACCAAAAAATTCAATATCATTACCCATTTTTTCTAAATAATTACATAGATTAAATATATAGGTTTCACTACCGCCATTGGGATATAAAAACTTATTAATCATCAATATTCTCATTTTACACATTGTCTCCTAAAGATTTAATTTATACTAATAATAGACTTTTAAATTAGATTTTTACTTCGCTTTGAATAGTTTTAAAAGAATTATGTTTTCCTGCATATACCAGTGCAAGTATCAGCCAAAAGCTTTCAATATAAAAATTATTGCTCGTCAAATTATATGCCAATGTTGTCATATAAGAAAGCATGATAAAGTAGTAAATTGACTTACTATTAATAACTTTTTTAATATATTTTAATTTTAAATAATAAAATACAGGAATTATTAAAATCAATATGTTTATTATTAAGCCAAAAATACCTTGTTCAGCCCATATTTGCAATATAAAATTGTGTACATTGACTGCATCAATCTGAAATATTCCAAATTGTTTAAAATAATCTGCATATTCATTAAGGCTAAAAGCTGCATTTCCAAGTCCTATACCGGTTAAGATATTATTTTGACCTAATTTATATGCAATTAGCCATATAGCATAATGATATTTATTGGACCATTCTTCTTGATTAAATGTTTCAAGAAGTCTTTCTGTAACAATGGGAAAAGCTATAAGAAATACTATGGTGCAGCATAAAATTAAAAGAATATAAATATAATTTTTTCTATGGTCCTTACTAAGAAGAGTGTATAAATGCA
>CAYYEC010000064.1:8153-11172 GCA_964470745.1 uncultured Eubacteriales bacterium
CAGTGCAGCACGGGAATAAGTTAATACTATTACTGCTAAGTTACATAGAAGAAGAATAAAATAACCTATTTTTATTTTTCCTATAGCTTTTCTTATCACATAATTTATAAAAGCTGACTGTATCAATATACAATTTGCTATGCCAATGGGACCTAAGCCAAATATACCTCCAAGTCTCCTTATTTGTGCATTTCCATCTACAAGATCATATACCTTATATATATTTGTATCTATTACTATATTCCCCCTTAAAGATACAGCAATATTTGGTATTATTAATCTTCCCACAGCATAACTAATTAGACATACAGCCACAAAAAAAATGTTTGATTTTATAATTGTTGAAATAATTTTTTCAAAGTAACTTTTATCCTTTGCTTTTGAATAGGCAAGATACATTAGCAGAAACAAATATGTATATTGTATTAATTCTTTAAATGCAAGAAAAAAATTTTTTGCAAATATACTTGATATTAAAAGTATTGCAATATATAATGCAAACAGCATATTTTCATTTTTAAAATCTATAATATGATATTCTTTAGTTGTTATTTTCTTAAATATCAAAAAAAACACAATTATAAACCATAATATCTGTAAAATTTTCAGATCGGCAAATCCAGTTATTAATACAAATAGATCTGCACACGGGGACAAAAAAATAGCTATTAAAATAAGCTTGTCAATATTAATAATAGGAAATGTAATAAGCCAAAAACAGAATACGGTTATAAATAGTAAAAATAAAGATAATGCTATATTGCCAATTACCATACCAAAAGTAACAATAAGCAAAAGTATTGTAAAATATATTATCTTTTTTATAGTCATCTGTTCTCTCCCAAAAAAATGCGATTCAACATTCTAAATCGTGATAAAATATTTATCCCGATAAGTAAAGGTATTACACATCCAAGTGCAGCTGCAATACAAATTGCAGCAACTATATTTATTTTTATAATTCTAGTAAATAAAGTCATCAGAACTAAAACAATATATGGATTATGCATATAATATACATAAAATGATTTTTCACCAAAATTTGATATAACATAGTATAATTTATAATCCTTTTTTAATGCCAGTATATAAATAAAAAGAACAGCTATACCTGCACAAAGAATTTTTAAGGAACTTCGTAAATACCCTACAGAGTATAAATAACCTGTAAAAGACAAGCAATAGAATAAGAATAAAGCCATTAATTTTTTGTAGCTGAATTTTAATTTTATCATTACAAGGTGCCTGCCGATAAATGCTCCAGATTCATAATATATCCACATGACCAATACACGTTTTATAACAAAATAGTCATTAGGCAAAAAAGCATTTGCGTTTAAACTTGCAAGAAATAGCAAAATAAGAAAAGCAGCATGGATTCTTTTTTTATAAATAAAGCAATTAATTATATAAGACAAAACTGAAAGTATAAATAAAATATAGACAAACCATAATACATTTCCCTGTTCAACTTTAAATAATAATATATCTTTAATTAAAGTTACAGGATTTAAACTAATTGTTACAGGTATTTTAATTAAAGATTTAAATTGTAGTACATATAAGAAAACATATAAAAGTAATGACCAGTATATATACGGTACAAACAATTTTTCAAACTTGCTTATAGCATGCTTCCCAAATTTTTTTTTATCATATGATCTTACTCCTTGAAGATAACCTGATATAATAAAAAAAACAGGCATATGAAATGTGTAAATAATTATGTATGAAATGTTTATTGGATAATATGTCTGTCTAATCTCTGATGTAAAGCAATGTCCCAATACTACTAAAAATATTCCAATTCCTTTCATAAAATCCAATGCTTCATTACGACGTAACATTATAGCTCTCCTTTCTTACAAATACACTTGAAAATGAATTGTGACATTATAAAAAAATTTAATATTGTGTTATTACTGAAGACTTTGTTGAGTATTTGTATTTGCCTGAACCGAATACATTATTTCCACTTAAGATTATGCTGCCGCTGTGAATTATAAATCCTATTTGCTTATGGCTTACAGTAAAAATATTATTTCCAGAACATAGTATATTTCCTCCATCCAGTACTTTACCTGTTACTTCTATACCACCTAAGCCATTATTTCTATTTAATATTACAGTATTATTAACTATCTTACTTTTTCCAGGACTGGATGAAATACCAATTCTGCAATTGGTAATAGTATTTTCTAAAGCTTCCTTAGGTGAGAGTATACCTACGTCTGCTCCCCTAATTATGTTTTTAACTACATTTCCTTTTATTACACCATATTTTAAGTCACCGTCGATTGTATTATTTCTAACAAAATATGCGTTTCGTATAGCAGTTGCATTATGCATATTTTTTGCATTAATAGTATTGTTTTCAACTAAAACATTATTTACATTTCCGTCGCCAACATTGATAACAACTTTTCTTATATCATTTATTCCTTCAGCTGTTATTGTGTTATTTACAATTTTAACATTTGATGTTTCATTTTTTCTTTTATCTTTACCAATCAATATAATAAAGGCTTGAAAATTTTTAGAGTAAATCTTGTTGTTATCAATTGTTACATCTGAAACTGTACCATAATAACTATTATCACTGGAAAAAGTGCTTAATACAATCTGGTTTTTCTCTGAATAATCATTAATTAAATTATCCTTAATTGTAATATTTTTAACATGTCCTCTATTTGAAAAAACTGCTATTACTTCATCTTTTGAATCCTTAATAAAGGTAGAATTTTTAATTAAAATATCTTCTGTGTCGTTTCCACTTATACCATATTCATCTGAAGTTAAATTTCTAACCCAGATGCAACCTCCACTATCAGCCTTAGTCATATTTATAAATTTACAGTTATTTACTAAAACATTTTTACATCCATTGTATAGATCCAGATTTGTCACTTCCAGTTCACTTGCTAAATCTGCAATGAATGTACAATTTTCTAAGATAATTTTGTTTACATTTGAGAATAACAAATTTGTTTTAGGTGAGCGAGTTGATGTTCTTTTATAT
>CAYYEC010000064.1:11182-12118 GCA_964470745.1 uncultured Eubacteriales bacterium
ATATAAATCATCTTTATCAAACTTGGACTAATCATATTCTCAAATGAAAAATAACCTGAATTACTTACTTTTTGATGTTCTTTCTCTGATATTTTTCTTTTTGTTTCTTCTGAAATTGTATTCGACAAATCATATCCGCAATCACATAAGTTAATATTATCATTGTGTGTGATTCCACACTTTGGACATCTTTTCATTATTTTTTCCTCCTCTTTTAAAATAATAAGATTGATTATTTTCAATTTTAATATTCTGGGCTGTATCCAAATTATATATTCCATTATTATTTTTATTGACAACTATACTTTCTGCAAAGGATCCTCTTCCATAATTTACAAATTCACCGCTGTAGATAATAATTTTTGTAGCTCCCTTAACTCCTGTTACTTCTATATCTTTCCCCTTTAATACTATTTTCGTACAACATAAAAAGTTACCCTCTGGAATTTTTATTGAACCTTCTGAATTAAATAATTTTAATAAATATCCTGTATTATCATTTGCTTCTGTTATAAATCCAGCATCCTCATAATACTTTCCATCCTCTATATTATAGTAATTGGCATTTCCAATCTTATTAATCAACTTAAATTTTTTATTTAATGGTATTTCATCGTCTAAAATTAAAACCCCTTGAAAATAAAAGAAGTATGCTGCCAATAATGCTAAAGAAATCATAAAAAAACAAAGATATATAAATATTTTATCTCTTTTCACTTTAATTAATTTTAATATATTTCCCATGTGTCATTTAGCCCTGTTTAATACATAATCCACTAAATCATCTGAACCTTTGTCAGAGATTATTTTTGCAGGTATACCAGCAACTAAAACATTACTTGGAATATCTTTGGTTACAACACAATTAGAACCTATGGCAACATTTTCTCCAATGTTAATATTTCCAAAAACCTTCGCGCCAGCCCCAATAAAAAC
>CAYYEC010000065.1:0-3058 GCA_964470745.1 uncultured Eubacteriales bacterium
GGTGTATGAAGAAGGAGAAGATTGCAAGCAGGTGGAGTATATATGCTCCCATCATGAACTGCTGGCCAGTGCCAAGGCTGTTAAGCTGGCTCATGAGATCATCCCCGGCAGTATGGTGGGCTGTATGCTGGCAGGCGGCACTTTTTATCCATATACATGCAACCCTGCAGATGTGTGGGAAGCCCGTAAAACCAGCCGCAACAACTTCTTTTTTATTGATGTGCAAAGCAGGGGGTATTACCCTAGTTTTGCAGTAAAGCAAATGGAACGGGAAGGGGTTTGTTTGGATTGGGAGCCGGATGACGAGGAGACATTAAGGCAAGGTGTTGTTGACTTTGTCAGTTTCAGCTACTATAGCAGCCGTTGTGCTTCCGCCGATCCAGAGGTGAATGCCACCAAAACGGCAACGAATGCCTTCCGCACCGTGCGAAACCCTTATCTTCCCGCCACTGAATGGGGTTGGCAGATTGACCCTCTGGGTCTGCGCATTGCCATGAATGATCTGTACGACCGCTACCAGAAACCCTTATTCATTGTGGAAAATGGTATGGGCGCCAAGGATGTTATTGAGCCGGATGATTCAATCAACGACGATGACCGTATTGTCTATCTGCGGCAGCATATCAAGGCGATGATTGACGCTGTTGTGGAGGATGGTGTGCCGCTGATAGGTTATACTATGTGGACTCCAATTGATCTGGTATCAGCTTCCACCGGGGAGATGAGCAAGCGTTACGGATTCATCCATGTGGACCGGGATGATCAGGGAAATGGCACTCTGAAGCGCACCCGGAAAAAAAGTTTTTATTGGTACAAAAATGTAATTGCATCAGGTGGCGCAAAGCTGGATTGAGTATAGCAAAGCTCATACAGCAGTAATAGATAAACGAGGGGGAATGATCATGGAGCTTTTTGATAAACTGTTTGGAAGAAAAGAGGAATCTGCGCAGAGGCTTACAACTGAAAAAAATACAGTCTATGCCCCTGTAGCCGGAAAATTGATATCAATTGCAGATTTTCCAGATGAGGTATTCAGTGAGGGGGTTCTGGGGCAAGGCTGTGGAATACAACCCAGTGAGGAAATGATTAAGGCTCCTTTCAATGGACAGATAATCCAGCTTCAGGACAGCCAGCACGCACTTGGACTGTGCAGTGAAGAAGGTGTGGAGCTTCTGATTCATGTGGGGGTGGATACTGTCAGTATGAATGGAAAAGGATTCCATGCCCTTGTCAAAAAAGGCGACAGGGTTGTAATGGGTCAGGATTTGCTCAAATTCAGCACGAACAGTATTCAAGAGGCCGGTCTTAATTCTACGGTGGCGGTTATCGTGACCAACTCGGATGATTACAGTTCAATTAAAGTGGTTGCACCCGGTGACGTCAGCGTCAAATCGCCCATTATTACTCTGGATTAGAGAGGAGAATGCAATATGACAACATTTTCATATATCATAACCGATGAGCAGGGCATTCATGCTCGACCCGCAGGATTGCTTGTAAAGGCCGCAAAATCCTTTAACTCCAATATCACCATTGAGAGCAAAGGCAGCAGTGCAGACCTCAAGAAGCTCTTTGCGGTCATGGGTCTGGGTGTGAAAAAAGGTGATGTGATTATAGTATCCTGCGATGGACAGGATGAAGGCGAAGCGTCTGCTGTACTGGAAAGCCTCTTGCAATCCCATCTATAGAGAATTGGGATGGAGCAACAATTGCCACTTTGATAGAAAAAAACCTTTTGGGAAAAGGAATGGTGTTTATGACAGTATTGAAAGGAAAAGGCGTATACGGTGGCTATGCCTTTGGTACGATTCATTTTTATAAACGACAGGAAAGTGTGGTCAAGCGGAATCATGTGGAGGATACAGAGGTAGAACTGACACGCTTCCAAGTTGCCAGGGAAAACGCTATCCAGCAGCTGAAAGAGCTCTACAGCAAAGCTCTGATAGAGGTGGGAGAAGATGACGCACAAATCTTTGATATCCACCAAATGATGCTGGAGGATGATGATTATCTCGACTCCATCACCAACATCATCTCCTCGCAAAAAGTGAATGCGGAATATGCTGTAGCCATCACGGCAGACAACTTTGCCTCTATATTTTCCTCTATGGACGATGATTACATGAAGGAGCGGGCAACAGATATTAAGGATATCTCGGAACGAGTGATTCGTGCATTGAGCAGCTCCGGTGACAATGCAGTCAGTATGGGGGAATCAGTGATTCTGGCGGCAGATGATCTGCTGCCCAGCGAAACCGTTCAGTTGGACAAGGAGAAAATATTAGCCTTTGTCACCATGTATGGCTCTGCCAACTCCCATACGGCAATCCTGGCGCGGATGATGAACATTCCGGCGGTTATTGGATTGGAAGAGCAGCTTACCTCCGCCTTCCATGGGCAGTATGCCATTGTGGACGGCTTTGAGGGAAAGGTATATATTGATCCGGATCCGGATACTATCACAAGATTACGTGTAAAGAATGATGCGGAAAAGGAGAAGAGACGTCAGTTGGAGCAGTTCAAAGGCAAGGATAATGTCACATTAGATGGTCAGAAAATCGACATTTTTGCCAACATCGGAAACGTAGGAGATGTAGCCATAGCCTTGCAGAACGATGCCGGGGGCATTGGTTTGTTCCGCAGTGAATTCTTATACCTGCAAACAGACAATTACCCAAGCGAGGACGAGCAATTTCAGGCATATAAGACGGTGACCGAGACCATGGCGGGCCGTAAGGTGATTATCCGTACACTGGATATTGGTGCTGACAAAAAAATCGGGTATTTCAATCTGGACAAAGAAGAAAACCCGGCCATGGGATTCCGGGCTATTCGCATCTGCCTGGAGCGCCAGCAAATTTTCAAGACCCAGCTACGGGCACTCTACCGGGCCAGTGCCTTTGGTCACATCTCCATTATGTTTCCCATGATTACAGATGTGGAGGAAATACAGGAAATCAAGACGATTATAGAGCATGTCAAAAATGAACTGACTGAGCAAAAAATTCCCTTTATCCGTGATGTGGAGATAGGTATTATGATTGAGACACCAGCCGCA
>CAYYEC010000065.1:3068-6109 GCA_964470745.1 uncultured Eubacteriales bacterium
AGCCAGGGAAGTTGATTTTTTCAGTGTCGGAACCAACGATCTGACCCAATATTTGCTTGCAGTTGACCGGCAGAATCCCAAGCTGGACCGGTATTATCATCCACACCACACCGGGTTGCTGCGGTGCATAAAAATAGCCGCGGACAATGCCCACAAGGAAGGTAAATGGATTGGCATCTGCGGTGAATTGGCTGCCGATACGAATCTGACGGAAACTTTTCTTTCCATCGGAATTGATGAATTGTCTGTATCTCCCAGCCGAGTGCTTTCTGTAAGGGAAAAGATACGCTCAATCAATGTAAGAGAAGTCCGAGATCAGATTTTGAACCCACTATCCTTTTATAAGTAAGTGAGTGCCTGCTTGCTGTATTTATAACAGACTAAAACCACCTGCTTTAAATCCAAAGCAGGTGGTTTTAGGAATTTGTGGGGTCAGGCTTGACAAATATTATAATAGCTCCCAAGAGTCCCCATGATGCAAACCATTCACCATTATCTTCAATCTTTAAAAGCTTTTGTTCTTGCATCTTATCTAAATTGTTTTTTTGTTTAATCATCATTTTTTCCTCACCAAAATGCCTCTTTCGTCATAAACACTTGTTTTATTGTCATTTAGTGTCTAATAGGGTCATACCACTCTAACCTATAATACATAAAGGATTATCTGATATAAAAGTATACAGATTTATTATTTATCAACACATGGAAAAGAGCTTGTAAGACTCGATTCCATGACTGTTTTGATTTTATGGGGATTTTAAAATAATGAAAAAGTTACTATAATTTTGCAGGGTTTTTTAAGTTTGAATAGAATACTCTTATATAAATACAAGCTGTTGGAAAGCTTTGTATACATATCATGGATATATGTTTATGAAGAATTTATTTACATTAATATATCTTACTTTGTAGATATATAAGGAGGTAGACTATGAAATATATAAATAAAATAGCGTATAATTTAGGAATAAGAAATGAAGTGCCAAATCAGGAACTTGCCAAGGAACTTGCAGAAGAAAAAAATATAGAGGGAATAAGGGAAATTGCCGGCTATCTGCATGATAAAAATAAATCTATTCAAAGTGATTGTCTAAAAGTGTTATATGAAATAGGATATATTAAGCCTGACTTAATTGCAGACTATCTTGATGAATTTATTGAATTTTTAAATTCGAAAAATAATCGAATGGTTTGGGGTAGTATGATTGCTATAGCAGCAATTTCCAATGTAAATCCCGATGGAGTTATAAAGGAAAAGAAATTAATTCTTGAAAAAATTGAAACTGGTTCGCTAATAACAAATATTCATGGGGTAAATGCTATTATAAATATTTCAAAGTGTAATGAAAAATATTATAAAGAATTAAGAGATAACCTTTTTTCATTGCAAGCAGAATGCCGATCGATAGATTTTCCAAAAAGAGCTGAACTAATGCTTGAGGTCATTAAGGATGAAGATCTTGATAAGTTTATTCAAATACTTGAAAATAAAAAATCAATATTATCTTCTTCAGGAATAAAAAGAATTGATGATGCTATTAAAAAGAGAAGAAAATGAAAATAAGCATATGAAACTTATTAATTAAAGGGGAAATCACCATATTAGAAGTGGAGCTAGAAAGTTCAAATAAAATGGTTATATAACAAAGAATGAATCAGTCGGGGATGCGTTGGGGAATTACAAGTGGACAGTATATGGAGGCATTAAAAGCGAAATATGAAAGTAAAATGTGGGATAAAGTAGTAGAAGTAATAAGTGCTTAAAACATAGTATTGTATATATTTTGGTTTTTTATATCTATTTTTGCTGGAAAATATTTACATATGTGAAAACTATTCTTCAAATGTAATGTACACGGTAATAATACATAAAATGGGTCATATAAATTTTATGTACTCAGGATAGTTTGTATTATTGTTTATTAATTTGCATTCTGTTATAATTATAGAAGTATTGAATTTAACATAGTAAATAAACCATTAGAAAGTGAGTGGAAAAAATGTCGACAATTAACAAAATACAAATTTTGATATCTAAAGGTTTTGTAGGTCGTTTATCTAAAAGAATAGGAGTATTTATTGATAGCTTTTCAGAACTATTATTAAGAAGAATGGGAATTAGTTTTAGACTTATTATATTCTTTCTTATTCTTTCGTTAATTCCACTTTCAATTACTGGAATAGTAGCTATTAACCGGAGCAAATCTGCCATGAAGGAAAATATCAGTATTTACTCTCTACAGGTTTTAGACCAATTAAACAGAATTACAGAAACTCAACTTAAAAACATTGAAAAAGTTGGAATTGAATTTATGACTTCAAATGAGTTAAGTGATTATTTAAAGAGTGATAAGAAAGATGTATATCAAAGCTTTACAGTAAAAGATAAATTGGATAGCTATTTAGTTAGCAAAACATTTTCTTTTACGGACAAAATTCAATCAATTGTATTTTATCCCAAGGATGAGGAAGCTGTTTTTGGTTCCAGTGACAGTTCTATGACAGATATAAGACAGTTTGATTATTATAAGGAGTTTTTAGAGAATTCAGATAAAAATTTCGGTTGGATTTTTCCAAAAGGCAATGAGGAAAATATTAATGAAGCCTTTAATGTTCCAACACTTGTGTATAAAATCAAAAATCTTATGTCAGGAGAAGAAACAGGAGTTTTAGTTGTAGTGCCAAAGGCTAAGTTCTTCCAGAGTCTATATGAAAATAATAGTGTAGGTGGAGGCTTTTATCTGATTTTAAACAATGAAAATAGAATAATATCCTCTTTGAATGAAGAAGATATTGGTAAAACTGTTGATAGTAAAGTAAATATTTCAAAGAATTTTGAAAATATACAGACAAACTTGAATGAAGAAAATTCTACAGGTATTTTATGGACTAATATATCCGGTGAAAAAATGATGGTGACATATACCTTTGTAAAGGATTTTAATTGGAAGATTATAAGTGTAGTACCATTTAACAATTTAATGCAAAAAGCAAAAGGAATTGTTAATCCCAATATAATCATATTAAATGTATTAAAAGGA